>NZ_BADW01000217.1:0-84495 GCF_000241165.1 Pseudoalteromonas sp. BSi20439 | reverse complement strand
TGATTAGCTTGTGCCTCGCTATGCGTTGCGCTCTGCCGTCTCAGTGGGGTCGCATTATAGGGAGATCCGAAAACAGATCAACCCTTTTTTGCAGAAAACTTGAAATAAATGACTGTTCGTTGGATATTTAGACTAAACGCTCATTTTAACCACTAAAAACTGCGCAAAAGTAGGTTTAACTAGCTAACTTTAAGTTTCCAACCGCATTTTTTCTGATACTTAATCTCTTGATTTAGCTCACTTGCCATCAACGGGTGATTTTTTAACCAATTATTTTCAAATTGAATCGCTAACTCTTCATTCTCAGCTGTTATCTTGAAGTTTGGCAACACGTCATCTTGTCGGCGCATCGATAAAATAACAGCAATACGTAATAGTCGAACAATATACGCAGCAACACTACTATGTGCACCTAAATGATCTAAGCATCCTTTTTGAAGGTCTGAGCGATGGCTATGTGCTATAGCAACAATTACTTTATGCTCTGATTGCGAAAAACCAGGCATGTCGGTATTTTCTAAAATATAAGCGGTGTGTTTATGGTACTGCTTATACTCTATTAATAAACCTATTTCATGCAGCTGCGCGACGGCATTTAAAAGCGGCAATCCACTTTGCGCTGCAACCGGCCAATACTGACTGACTTCATTAGCTAGCAGTAATGCTAAACTTGAAACTCGAGATGCTTGCTTTTGATCAACATGATAACGATTCATAAAACCATCAATAGTGCGTTGACGAATGTCGGTATTATGAAGCTCCGGTAGCATGCTATATAAAACACCTTCACGAAGAGCGCCACCCGCTAACCCCATTTGTTCTATTTCAAGAGACTCAAATAGTGCAATTAAAATAGCCAGCCCAGATACAAACACTAACCGTCGCTCTTCACTTAACCCAGGCAAGTCGAGTTCAGCTATTGTTTTATAAGCTATGGATTGTTGTTTTATGGTGTATAGCTTTTCAAGAGTGAGCAATTCATTTAAATGTTGCGCCACCATAATTTCTTGAATAGCTTGCACTGTTCCTGATGCACCAGAAGCAAGCTGCCAACCAGCCGTTTTATATTCAGGTGCTATTTCATCAATAACATTTCGTGCTGCTTTTATCGCAGCATTAAAGTTTGCTTCATTTAACTGACAATCTTTAAAGTAGCGTTCGAGGAAAGTCACACAGCCGATATTAAGACTTTTATAGTGACGTGCTTCAAAACCTTGGCCAATAACAACCTCAGTACTCGCCCCACCAATATCAATAACCAGCTGTTTGCCAGTACATGAAGAGGTATGCGCAACCCCTTTATAAATAGTTCGCGCTTCTAGCTCGCCACTAATAACATTAACTTTATGCCCTAATATTTCTTCAGCACGTAGTTTAAAGTCGTCGGCGTTGGTTGCTAAGCGAAGTGTTGCAGTGGCAACAATGGTGATGTTTTGCGTGGGAATATCTTGCAACCGCTCTGCAAACAAGGCTAAACACTCCCAGCCTCGTTGCATAGCCTCTAAGCTCAATAAATTATTATCATCAAGCCCAGCTGCGAGTCTTACTTTACGTTTGACGCGCCCTATTGTTTGCAGGCCGCCCGCCATTGATTTAGCAATAAGCATATGAAAGCTATTTGAGCCTAAATCAATGACTGCATATACATTTTTTTGCGGTTTAAGTTGCCCCACCGTTCAAAAACCTCTAGTTACAAATACGATCAAACTAACGGTCGGTTAAGACCGTCCTTTTTGGTAACCATTATTTGGGCGACGTCCGTTGTTATTACTACGATTACGTGGACCAGTGGAAAAATTACGCTTTCTATGAATAGTCGGCTTCGTTAAATCATCTAGCAATGCACTCTTATCGTAATGCGATAATGGAATGCTGTGCTCAATGTATTCTTCAATTTCATGAAGGTTATAAGCATACTGCTCACACGCAAAACTAATTGCATGACCTGAAGCGCCTGCACGAGCTGTACGACCAATACGGTGAACGTAATCTTCGCAATCATCTGGTAAGTCAAAATTAAATACATGACTTACTTCTGGAATATGCAAACCACGTGCAGCAACATCGGTAGCTACTAAAAAGTCTAGTTCGCCTTTACTAAATTGCGCGAGTATTGACTGACGTTTCTTTTGGTTAACATCACCGGTGAGCATGCCCACGCGATGTCCGTCTGCTTTTAACCATGCGTATACGGTTTCACAGCTATGCTTAGTATTTGCAAAAACAATGGCTTTCTCAGGCCATTCTTCTTCAATCAAGGTTAACAACAGCTTAATTTTATCTTCTTGTGAAGGATGAAATAGCTCTTCTTGAATACGTTTACCTGTTTTTACATCGGGCTCTATTTGCACATGTTCAGGATTAGTCATGTGTTCAAATGCAAGCTCTTGTACTCGGTACGACAGCGTAGCAGAAAATAATAAGTTTAAACGCTCTGACGTATCTGGCATACGACGGAACATATAACGAATATCTTTAATGAAGCCTAAATCGAACATACGATCGGCTTCATCTAGCACGACTACCTCAATTTCATTAAGGGTGTAACAGCCTTGCTTATATAAATCGATTAGGCGACCTGTGGTGCCAATTAAAATATCAACGCCTTTTTCTAGTTGTGCACGTTGTTTTTCGTAATCTTCGCCACCATATACTAAACCTAAGTTAAGATTACAGTGCGGCGCTAAAATTTTTGCATCTTTGTGTATCTGAATCGCAAGCTCCCGAGTCGGGGCCATGATCAGGGCTCTTGGATGTTTACTAGGTGCTTTGCTAGATTGTAATAACCGGTGGCACGTGGCAGTTAAAAACGCCAACGTTTTGCCTGTACCTGTTTGTGCTTGGCCCGCAATATCGCGTCCTTCACAAATAAAAGGTAGGCATTTAGCTTGAATGGGTGTGCAATATTCAAACCCACTTTCGGTTAACCCGGCAACCACTTCCGGTGCAATAGCAAAGTCTGAAAACTTTTTATCGGTCAAATGTGTCTTAGTCATAGCGTTTAAGCATAACGTTTAAACTTGCAATAAGAAACAAGAGTGTTTAAATACGCACTAAATATTTCGCCTAACTAAACCGGAGAGCGCAATGAGCGAGAAAATAATCCAAATTACCGACGATAGCTTTGAAGCTGACGTATTACAATCAGACAAACCTGTACTAGTAGACTTTTGGGCAGAATGGTGCGGACCGTGTAAAATGATCGCCCCAATTCTAAGCGAAGTTGCTGATGAATTTGATGGCCGTGTAACGATCACTAAATTAAACATTGACCAAAATGCAGGTACACCACCTAAGTTTGGTATTCGTGGTATCCCTACACTACTACTTTTCAAAGACGGCCAAGTAGCTGCCACTAAAGTAGGCGCACTATCAAAGACACAATTAGTTGAGTTTTTAGAAAACAACATCTAAATGTTAATTAAAAAAAGGGCTCTCGGCCCTTTTTTAAATTTATTTTGCAGAAGTACTGGACGCTGCTGTAATGACCTGCTAGTTTATAAAGCCAACTAATCCTTAGTTATATTCAACAAACCTCACTCAACGATCTAATAAAGCGATTTTGAGTATGACAACTGTAATAAAGAACCCACCAATATGCATTTACGCGAATTAAAAGACAAGTCTATAAAAGAGCTTGTAAACCAAGCTGAGTCCATGGGGCTCGAAAACGTAGCCCGCTTGAGAAAGCAAGATATCATTTTTGCTATTCTTAAATCCCACGCCAAAGGCGGAGAAAATATCTTCGGTGGTGGTGTTTTAGAAATCTTGCAAGATGGTTTTGGCTTTTTAAGATCATCAGAAGCTTCTTACTTAGCAGGCCCTGATGATATTTATGTATCTCCGAGTCAAATTCGCCGCTTTAGTATGCGTACTGGCGACTCTATTTCAGGTCTTATTCGTCCACCAAAAGACGGTGAGCGTTACTTTGCTCTACTGAAAGTAAACGAAGTTAACTTTGATAAACCTGAAAACTCTCGCACTAAAATCCTTTTTGAAAACCTAACCCCACTTCATGCAAACGAACGTTTTCGTATGGAACGTGGTAACGGCAGTAAAGAAGATATTACCGCACGAGTTCTTGATTTAGCATCACCAATTGGCCGCGGCCAACGTGGTTTATTAGTAGCACCGCCAAAAGCGGGTAAAACAATGTTGCTACAAAATATTGCGCAATCAATCACACATAACCATCCTGACGTTACATTAATGGTTTTACTTATTGATGAACGCCCGGAAGAAGTTACTGAGATGCAACGCCTAGTAAAAGGCGAAGTTATTGCATCAACATTCGATGAGCCAGCTTCTCGCCACGTACAAGTTGCAGAAATGGTTATCGAAAAAGCAAAGCGTTTAGTTGAGCACAAGAAAGACGTTGTTATTTTACTTGATTCAATCACACGTCTAGCACGTGCATATAACACGGTTATTCCATCATCAGGTAAAGTACTAACCGGTGGTGTTGATGCTAACGCGCTTCATAAACCTAAGCGCTTCTTTGGTGCTGCACGTAACGTTGAAGAAGGCGGTAGCTTAACAATTATTGCGACTGCACTTATTGATACTGGCTCTAAAATGGATGAAGTTATCTACGAAGAGTTTAAAGGTACGGGTAACATGGAACTTCACCTTAACCGTAAGATTGCGGAAAGACGTGTTTTCCCAGCAATCGACTTTAACCGCTCAGGTACACGTCGTGAAGAATTACTTACTAAGCCTGATGAGCTACAAAAGCTGTGGATTTTACGTAAGATAGTCCATGACATGTCAGAAATTGACGCCATGGAATTTTTAATTGATAAGCTATCGATGAGTAAAACCAACGATGAGTTTTTTGATTCGATGAAACGTCAGTAACCTGAACACTGGTTAAATAAACGTTTTTAAATAAAAAAGACACCAAATGGTGTCTTTTTTGTTTTCAGAGTAAATTAATTTATTCGTATTGTTTAAACAGTGCCTGTAAGTTATTTACTAATATAGTTAGCTTTTGTGTATTAAGTTGTGGCTGAAGCAATTCATCGTCTAGCGCTTTCGCAGCTATGGCTATCTCTTTAAACTCGAACATTTGTGCCGCTCCTAATACTCGGTGACTATCTTTTTGCAGCGCCTGATAATCTGCATCTTTAAAATGCTGCTCAACAAGCTCGCTTTCTTCGGCTAAACTCTGTTGAAAGCTCGTCACTAAATCACTCATATCAACATGATTTTTTTCAGTTGGTGTCTCAGTATTTGCAGCATTTAAGTATTTTGCTAGTACAGTATAAAAAGACTCTTTATCAATTGGCTTTGCTAAATAGTCACTAAAGCCAAGCGATAAATAATGATCAATTTCATGGCTCATAGCATTGGCCGTCAATGCTAAGATAGTTTGTTCATAACCACATTGTTTGAGTAGTTCAAACGCTGAAATACCATCCATAACCGGCATTTGAATATCTAAAAGCACTAAATCTGGGTACAGCTTTAAACTTTGCTCTACTGCTTGCTCACCATTTTCAACGGCAATCACTTCCAGCCCAAGTGAGTGTAAATAACGAGTGATCAGTTTACGGTTATCACTGTGATCCTCAGCAAGTACTACCTTACCAGATAATAACCGCTCCCCGTCACCCGACTTAGCTTGCTGATCGTTGTAACACTTTTGTTCTTCAACTTGTACACAGGGCAAATAAAATGAAAACTCACTGCCTTTTTTAAACTCACTCTGCACACTAATGTAGCCACCCATCATCGCCGCTAATTGCTGCGACAAGCTCAAGCCCAACCCAGTGCCACCAAAACGTCGACTAATACTGTTATCGGCTTGGCTAAAACATTCAAAAATAAGTTTAAGTTGAGATGAGCTCATGCCAATCCCAGTGTCTCTAATCGAAAAAAGTAACCCTTGCTCCGTTTTACTAACACCAATAGTTACTTGCCCTTTATGAGTAAACTTAATGGCATTGGCACATAAATTAATAAGAATTTGTTTTACTCGCGTTAAATCTAATCGCGTAAAATAGGATTTATCTAACTGGCACTCTAAAACTAACGACAAACCTTTCGCTTTAGTTTGAGGAGAAAACATAGCGTGAATATCGTTGATAAGCTGCACCACATCAAAACAGCTAATATTAAGTTCTAATCGATTGGCTTCGATCTTACTTAAATCCAACACATCATTAATCAAGCTTTTTAAATGCTCACTTTGACGCTGTATTACTCTAAGCTCATCTTGTAACTGCTCAGGCTTGTATAGACCATTGATAAGATCATCAGTTTGTGCCAAAATCGCAGTTAACGGTGTTCTAATTTCATGACTTATATTCGCTAAGAACTGACTTTTCACCTCGTTAGCTTCACGCAGCTCTTGTGCCACACTTTGTAGCTCTTTGGTGCGCTGTTCAACTTGCTCAGTTAACTTTAGCTTGGCTTGTTTTTCTGTGCGGCGTTTATAAACTGCAATTACCGTAATTAAAATCAATATGGCAACAATCACCAATAAAAACGTTAGCTGTGAACGCTTAGCTATTTGCAATTCTTGTAAGTATTGTTGTTGTTTTAATTGCTTAATTTCCTGGTTTAGCTGATTTGATTCAAACTGAATTTGAAATTGACTAACCGCTTTTGAGGCTTCTTCGGTATTAACACTACGTTGATAATCAACATACTGTTGATGCAAACTTAAGGCTTTTTCATAATCCCCTAAGCTCGCGTTTATCAGTGCCTCAATTCCTAAGCCATCTTTAATACGCATGCCATTATTATACTCTTTGGCAAGGGTAATTGAGCGCTCTGAGGTTTGCTTAGCACTTTGCGTATCACCTTGTACAAATTGAACAATTGACAACACGTGTAACGCTGCCGCTAATAAAGACTTATTATCCGCTTCTATTGCGTATTGTTGGCCCGCATTAGCATGATAAAAGGCAACATCAAATTTATTTAATTTAAGATTGATGGTGGCTAAATTTGTATGTTTGGTAGAAAGTTGAAACGCATTATTAACGCTTTGATAGTAACGTAAAGCCAACTGATTATAATGCAGTGCTAATTGGTACTGTCTCGATTCTGTGTACGCTACCCCCATATTACCGTATGCTTGGGCAACACCATCTTCATCGCCAAGTTCTTGAAAAACTTTTAAAACCTCACGGTACATTTCAAGAGCTGATTCATATCGAGAGAGACGAATATAAATACCGGCAATATTATGTAATATATCGGCTTTATCTTGCGCGCTCCCCTCTTTTTCATAAATGACTTTGGCTTGCTGATAATAATCAAGAGCCAGCTCCATGTTATACATATCAAAGTAAGCAAGCCCAATATTACTGAGTAAATTTGCCTGTTTTATCGGGTTTTTAAGCGTGATAGCGATGTTTAACGCGCGGTTATAATCAACCACTGCTTGTTGCACTAGCCCTTGATAATAAAGCATAACTCCTTGCATTTTAATCGCACGAAAGTAAAGCTTAGGCTGATCTTTTAGCGTACTACTGATCTCTAGCAATTTAAAATATTTGAGTGCATTCGCTAAATCACTCTGCGCAAACGCCAACTCAGCTAAATCACTATAAATAGTAATGCGTTGTAAATTTGGAACATCAGGGTTCGATAAGATATCGGTTGCAAGGCGATGCTTTTCAGGCCATGTTTGTTCAAGGTTAAACTGCTCAAACAAACTTGGCTGCTCATTTGATAAAGCGTCATTTGGTGCACTACTTAAAACAGCCAAAAGGCCAATAAAGCAGATGCGCTTTAACTGAGTCAGCATAAAAATATCCTTAAATCCTTGCTAGCTATAACAAAATGACACCCAAACCAAGTATAAACATCTAATTTAAACCAATTCAAAACAGGCACTCACGCCCACTCCTTGGGGTTTCATGTTATTTGGGTATATGATAATTTATTCAAGATACACTAATTAATAGATTGTAAACAATGCTTAACCCTCTGATAGATGAGATTTTTGAACTATTAATCAATAAAAAAGTGTGGATGGTTCATACTTTAGCATCTGAGTTAAAACAACGTGGGTTTCTTGATACGTTAGCTACCGAGCCTGAGCGCGACCTATTTAAGCGCAATTTTTTAATTATGAATGCGCTTTATCAGCTACAACAGCAATTAATGCCAAAACAGCAATTACTCGTTAAAAGCTTACATATTGAACTAGTAAACAATCCCAGTTACAACCAACTACACCCTAACGACCCACTGCGTGACTATTACTTAAACTGGCAAAATTTTGAGACATCTACAGCTGAAGTCAATGCGTTATTAGATAGCTTTTGGCAACAATTTAGTCGGCCTGCCCATCGCGAAATTCCGCTGAACAATGAGCAACAAAAACAATTGTTGGCACGTTGGCAATTAACCCCGCCAGTCACATTAAAGGCATTACAAAAACGCTGGCGACAACTTGCTGTACAGCATCATCCAGATAAACAAGGGGGTGATAATGAGGTGTTTAAACAATTAAAAATAGAGTATGAGCAACTCAAGGCGAGTTGCTCAGATTAGATCGAGAGTTAACGCGTTAGCCGACGAGCACGAATTTTACGTCCTTTTATATTGCCTTCGGTTAATTTGCGTAACGCTGGCTTAGATGAATTACGCTCTACCGCAACAAACGCCACGTTATCAAGCACGTTAATTTTGCCAACTTGGCGCCCAGCAACACCGTCTTTTCCAGTTAGTGCGCCTAAGATATCACCCGCGCGCACTTTTTGCTTTTTGCCTGCATCTATCATCAGCGTCACCATTTCAGGTTTGTATGGCGGCTTATCTAATAGGTTATATGATGGCATTGGCTCAGGAGTAAAGTCACGCTCGTAATGGTCACCAATTTGAGCCACTTTAAATTGCTCTGCTTCACCGTAAATAGAACACGCAATCCCTTTTTTACCTGCTCGTCCGGTACGACCAACACGATGTACATGGGTTTGTGGATCGTGAGCTAAGTGATAGTTAATCACCATATCCATGTCATCAATATCTAAGCCTCGCGCCGCTACATCAGTAGCCACTAAAATAGACGCACTTTTGTTGGCAAAATGAATCAATGTGCGCTCACGGTCACGCTGCTCTAAATCACCATGCAGTGCCACCGCACTAAAGCCTTCATCAGCTAAGTCATCACATACTTGCTGTGTTTCAACCTTAGTATTACAAAACACTACACAGCTTTGCGGGGTAAATTTAAGAAGTAGCAGCTTAAGCGTTGGATAGCGCTGTTTATTATTATCCATTTTGTAGAAGTATTGCTTAATCGTGCTTTTTTCTTGCTGCTCTTCTACTTTAATCATTTCTGGATTACTAAGTACACGCTTAGCAATCGCTTCGATTGATTTTGGAAAAGTAGCGCTAAATAACAACGTTTGACGATTTGTTGGAATGCGCTCAATTATGGCATCAAGTGTGTCTTGAAAGCCCATATCAAGCATTTGATCGGCTTCATCTAGTACCAGGGTTTCAACATCATCTAAACGCAATGTACCTTTACGAATATGATCGTCAACTCGTCCCGGTGTACCCACAATAATATGTGCACCATGTTCGAGCGAGCCAATTTGTGGGCCAATTGAAACTCCGCCACACAAAGTTAAAATCTTAATGTTATGAATACCGCGCGCTAGTTTACGCATCTCAACCGCCACTTGCTCTGCAAGCTCGCGAGTTGGGCACAATACTAACGACTGAATACGAAAGCGTTTTACATTCAGTTTGGCTAAAACGCCCAAACTAAATGCCGCTGTTTTACCTGAACCCGTTTTTGCTTGGGCAATAATATCTTTGCCACTTAAAACAGGCGGAAGGCTTTGCGCCTGTACAGGCGTCATTTGGGTGTAGCCAAGTGTCGATAAGTTATCGACTAACCCTGAAGGTAAGGCCAACGATGAAAAAGCAGTTGCAGTCACAGTAAATTCCATAGCAAAAAATAACTTGAGAAAAGTCTCAATAAATATGCTGCTAATAATAGCAGAATTAACAATTGGCAACCATTAACAACGCACGATTAAAAGTGCAAATAAAGATATTGCAAATGATAGTTATTTTCATTAAGATCTGCGACGTTTTACTATTCTAATAATCCTAAGCCGGAAGCTACTAATGAAACTTAACCCTCTTTTTATCGCACTTTTAGCCAGCACCTCTGCAAATGCACTTGCCAACACCGCAAATATAGAACGTATTGAAGTTAAAGGCAGTTACTTCAACGACTACAAAGTAGATAATGCCAGTGGTGCAATGAGAACCTCTACCTCATTACTCGATACCGCACAGTCAGTCACTGTTATTACAGACACCATAGTTAATGAACAACTAGCAACAACCTTAGGTGAAGTGCTAAGTAATGACGCGAGTTTAACGCCGGGCTCTAAACAACGAAACAGAGAAGTGTTTAACTTACGTGGTTTTGAATTAAGTTCATCAACCGGCTACCTGCGTGATGGCCACCAGCATTGGTCTCATTACCAGCAACCCATTGAGATTTTAGAGCAAGTAGAAGTTATTAAAGGCCCTTCAAGTATTTTATACGGGCAATCAGGGCCTGGTGGCCTAGTGAATATGGTAACCAAAAAACCGACTGCGCAAACGTTATTTAATGCCAGTGCCGATGTTGATCAGCATGGTTCAACTCGCTTTATGCTTGATGCTGGCGGCGCACTTACCGAGGCTGAAGATCTACGTGCCCGCGGTGTATTAGTAAAACAAGATGTTGAATACTGGCGAGAATACCAAAACGGTGATAACCGTGAACGCGATCGCTTTTTAGGTGCCTTAGTGGTTGATTACGATATTAGCGATAACGCCTTAGTGCGCGTGCATTATGATCGCACTGATGACGAAGCAGGCTTAGATACTGGCGCTTGGATAGATAATGATGCCAACATTATTGGCGATGACAAAACAATTCGTGATATGTCATGGGCCTTTACCGATATTACTGTTGAAAACATGGGTATTGATTTTAAGGTATTTTTAACCGACAACTGGCAGGTAAATTTAGGCTACAACGAGCAAACGTTTGAACGTCAGCGCTTTGAGTCAGCACCACGTAAGCCAAGTGACTTTATCGAAGGTGATAGTTACCAGTCACGTCCTTACGATCGCTTTGATGATTGGCAGTTTAAAACTGCTTTTATTGACTTCATTGGCGAATTTGAAACCTTGGGTGTGCATCATCAATTACTTATAGGCGCTAACTCACTGGATTATTACTACGGCCAATTACGTACATCTGCTGATACGATTAATTTTTCTGCCGGTCAAAATGAGCCTAATCGCCCTAATATAAGTTACAAGTCAGATGACACTATTAGCTCGTCTGCTTACAACTATTACGGGATTTATATCCAAGACTTAATTTCATTCTCACCAGAATGGCAAGTATCGCTAGGTGGTCGTTACGATAAACAAAGTAAAGAAAACAGCAATAACGAATCGTTCGTACCTAAGGTTGGCGTACTTTACCATCCTCATGCCTCTGCAACTGTTTATGCTAGTTACTCAGAAGGGTTTGAGCCGCAAAACGAAACATTGGTAAATACAAGTGATGTTAATAATGGCATGAAGCTCGATGCTATTACCTCTGAGCAAAAGGAAGTTGGGGTAAAATGGCAACTGTTTGATGACCGATTAATGCTTAGCGGTGCCTTATTTGATATTAGCAAAACAGGTACCTTAGTGAGCGAAGATCTTATTAACCCTATCGGTGATATAACCAGCATCACCACACAGGCAGGTGAGCAACGCCATAAAGGCTTTGAGCTTGCAGCTCAAGGTGCCGCTACTGACCGTTTATTTGTTATGGCATCAACCATGTATTTAGATGCTAACTATGAGCGCGATGAAGAATTAGAAGGCAAACGCCCTACTGATGCTCCAAAATGGTCTGCCTCTTTATGGACACGTTATGAACTCAACGACGCTATTGCTTTTAATGCCGGTGCGTTTTACGAAGGAGAACGTTTTGCCGATAACGCTAACACCGTAACAAAAGAGGGGTATACGCGTGTTGATATTGGCGCAACCTACAAGCTTAACTTAAGTAACAAAGATATTAACTTACGTTTAAACATTGAGAACTTATTTGATAAAAACTACCTAGCCGGTGGCGGTTTAAATAACGTTACCGTAGGTGAAGGCACAAGCGTGCGTTTAGCCGCACAATTTAGCTTCTAAGCTCATTCTTTATAAAGCCCATATTAAAAAGTATGGGCTATATAAACTAATCCTTTATGACATAATTACTTACAGTTTGCTGCTTTACTAATTTATCACTTGCTCTAAAGTTGTAAATTAACAAGGAGCCTTATTATGTTGCTTTTCAATACTAGCCAGTCATTTCCTCATTTTACACACGTTCAGTGCTGCCCTGGCTGCAACAGCAACAGCTATCACTTAGTTAATCAAAGCCGCTTTTTACGCTTTACCATTTTTCCTATATTTCCGATAAAGTTAAGTTATAAACGCGAGTGCTATCAATGCGGACATAGTGAGGCTATCAATATTAAAACGTTACCTCTGCTTGAAAAGCTTAGCCTACCAAAATACTGCGTTGGATTAATTTTATTACTATGGGGGCTGTTATTTTTTTACCAAAAGCATCTCAACACTGAAATACTAAAACAAAGCTATTTAACCTCCCCAAAAGCTTATGATACCTATTTAGTTAAAGCCGATAAATTCACTCACGAACCATGGACACTCACTAATTTAAAAGTTGCGCAAGTGCTAAGCTTTGATGAGCAATTTATAACGTTTCAAGTAAGTAATTACAGCTATAAACGCAGTAGCGCCATTACCGCAGCGATGCGTGCAAGTTTATTAGTACAAAGAGATTATTTTTCTTCTCGAACTATTACCCTGCCTCGTAATGAAATAAAACGTTTATACGAAGATGACATTATATTTGACGTACTACGCCCACAAGCATATTCGCTTTATGGCGGGTTTGTAATGTTTCCACCTAAACCTAAGCCTCTTTATAAAGGCTTAAAGCTCGATGAGAATAATCAGCAAGGGATTATTTACTATAAAGATAAGCAATATAACGAAGCGCTTGAAAGCTTTAAGCTGGCAGCAAACTCAGGCTCACAATGGGGTCAACTAAACCTTGCTCAAATGTATCGTGATGGACAAGGTACAAAAAAGAACATTCAGCAGGCAATTTATTGGTATAAAAAAGCCATTGCTCAAGATAATAGCAAAGCTAAATACGAACTTGAGCAACTATGTAAAACAACTCAGTGCGAATAAAATAAAGTAGCGTTACCACAGCTAATTATTTGTTTTAAATAACTTAGTATAAGCGACATGCATAATCACAATAATCAAACCAGCACCTATACCTAACAGTCCGTCAAATACTAAAGGGGCTAGTATTTCCCCTGTGCTACCAGCAACCGACTGCGCATAATGAGTTACATCCACTTGGGTATGATGCAAAAGCTCAATTGCGTGTACTAAAATTCCACCACCCACTAAAAACATCGCCACCGTGCCCGCAAAGGCTAAAAACTGCATTAACCGTGGGGCTGCAGCTAATAAGGCTTTGCCGAGTAATTCTTTAAACTTACTTGCGGAAAGTTTGGATTGATTAAGTAAATATAAGCCCGCATCATCAAGTTTTACAATTCCTGCAACCAGTCCATAAACGCCAATTGTCATGATGATGGCAATCACACTCAATACCAGCGCCTGGTTCATTAATGTCGCCCCTGCGACCGTACCTAATGTAATAACAATAATTTCAGCGGAAAGAATAAAATCAGTACGAATTGCCCCTTTAACTTTTTGCTTTTCATACTCTGCCAAATCTAAATTTTCACCATCCTCTATAGCTTCTTGATGATGAGGTAAAAAACGAGCAAATACTTTTTCTGCGCCTTCAAAACATAAAAATAAGCCACCTATCATTAAAAGGGGAGTAATTAGCCAAGGCAACCACACACTAATTAATAACGCAGCAGGAACTAATATGGCTTTATTTAAAAACGACCCCTTTGCCACTGCCCATACAACGGGCAGCTCCCTATCAGCAGTAACCCCAGTAACTTGCTGAGCATTAAGTGCCAAATCATCACCAAGCACCCCTGCTGTTTTTTTTGTCGCAACTTTACTCATGGTCGCAATATCATCCAGCAAAGTCGTTATATCATCCAATAATGTTAAAAGGTTGCTGCCAGCCATGACATTTCCTAATTAAAAATAAGATCTTAAACATAACGTAAAGCGATATTTTCACCAACGGTTAATTTAGCTTTGCTAAGCTCCTAATTAACAGCCGATGAAATAGATAAATGATGAAACCAATAAAACACACTACCGTTATTATTGCTTTAATAGTCCTGACTGCATGCAATAAGCAGCCAAGCATTAATAACTATATATGCGATAACGCACCTGCAAAACTTGATATTATTAGCAACAAACAAGCAAAGTTGAGCTTTTATGATCATGATTATATGTTGAATCATGAGGTAAGTGCTTCAGGCAGTAAATACATTAATCAAGAGGTGTTATTTTGGAGCAAAGGCGAGCAAGCCATGCTAATAATTAAAGGTAAAAAATATCACTGCAACACCAGTTAACCAATGACTAACATCGCATTAAAAAACTTGCTACACTAACAAAAGTCTTAATATTGTTGATAAAGTTATGCAATCTCTTGCCATCAAACATAAAATAATTTTAGCCTTTTCAGCCATTGGCTTGTTAATGCTTACTAGCAGTCTATTTTTTTACTGGTCTCTAAATCAAATTAGTACTACTAACACGCGTATAGAAACGTTGGCAGTGCCTGTACAACAAGCGAGTAAAGATCTGCGCTTATCACTCCTTTCTATTACTAAATTTAATGCCATTGCTTATAGCCAAACTAAACTTAATTTACTGCTGGAAAATAAAAAACAGGCGCACGCCGAACAAACGCAGTTTTTTAGTAAATTAGAAACACTCAAAGCGCAAGTTGCCCAGCAGCAAGGCATGCAAACATTACTCGTTACTATTAATAATGACTTCACCAAGCTAAATACAATAAGCAACGACATGCTTGCAGCAAAAGAGCAACGCTTTAAGGCGCAAAGCTCAGCCGCAGCACTAACAATTACGTTTAATGAACAACTTCGTGAACTCAGTAACCGCTTACTTGATATAGAGCTCATAAACGTGGCGAGCAACCAGCAATCACTTTTGAATGCAGTATTTGGCACAGCGACTCGTGTTGATGATTTATTATTTACTTTAAATAATAATGTCAAAGGAATTGGGCAAATAACCACGTCAGAAAATATAAACGATCATCAGCAAGATACCTCTTTTTTACTCGACAATATTAAATCTAATCTTAGTTACTTAGAGCAACAAGCCACCCCAATTGCTAATAAACTCAACACAAATGAGCTTATTACAGCATTTGATGATTTAAGTAGCTTATTAAATAATCCTAATGGGCTGTATGCATTGCAAAATACTGTGCTCAATAATAAAGACAAAGTTGATCAGCGTTTTGAAAGCTTTCAAAACGCCTTTATTAGTATTGAAAATCAATTGATTGAGCTTAATAAACTGGCTGACACGCGCTTTAACTTTCTACAAGAGAGCGCTAAATCAGCGATTAATACCGGCTCTAGCTTAGTGATTATTATTGCGTTTGTATTAATTGCATTGCTGATTATTATTTCAGTATTTACTACTAACGCCATGCTAAAACCGCTTAAAAAGGTGAATAAAGAACTTGCTCGCATAGCCTCAGGTGACTTTTCTCAGCGTAGCAATCCCCACAGTAAAGATGAATTTGGTACGCTGATGCACAACACTAATAAGCTTTGTGATGATTTAACTCACTTAATAAAAGCCATTAGTAACGACGCTTACGAACTCGATAATTCAGCGATTCAAACCAGCGAAAAAGGCCAGCAAATGACCATTGTTGCTAAGCAACAGCTGGAACGTAGTGCACAAGCAACCTCATTAGCGCAGCAAATGTTACAAAGCTCACAAGCCGTATACGAGCAAGCGCAAAGCACTTCAGATGAAATTACTAATGCCTCGCAATTTGCTAATGACGTAAACGACATTGCAAACAATAATAGCCAAAGCATTGAGGCACTTTTAAGCCGCTTAGATAGAGCAGTAAGCAGTACAGAAGAATTAGCGCAATATACGCAACTCATTGGTGCCATTGTCGATACCATTAGCAGTATTGCAGAGCAAACAAATTTACTGGCACTTAATGCTGCAATTGAAGCGGCGCGGGCCGGTGAACATGGTCGCGGGTTTGCCGTAGTAGCAGATGAAGTCCGCTCGCTTGCAGCTCGTACGCAAAGCTCTACTAGCGAAATTACCACCATGATCAACACACTACAGCAGCATACTCAAACCACTCAAACTGAAATAAATGATGGGCAACAACAGGCTAAGCACTGCGTTGAAAACAGCACTGAACTAAATAGTGCCGTTGAGCGTATTAAAAGCACGCTGGTATCGGTTAATGCTATGAGTAAAGAGATTGCTCATGCCTCACATGAACAACTTACAAACAGCACCGATATTCAACAAATAATGGCTAAGGTAACCGAGCAGGCCACCTTAAACGCCAACAATGCGACGACCCTAGCAAGCGAAAGTGAAGACGTTAATCAACTTGCACACTCATTAAAAGGTGCAGTAGAGCGCTTTAAGTTTTAAGCGCAGCTAATGACTTGGCTTGTATGAACTGGGTATAATACTTTTAACTTTTTGCTAAGTAACGGCCCACAATGAAATACAAAGATCTACGCGATTTTATCGATTTACTTGAAAAACGAGGCGAGTTAAAACGCATCAGCCAAGAAATTGACCCGTATCTTGAAATGACCGAAATTGCTGACCGCACACTGCGTGCCGAAGGCCCTGCTTTATTATTTGAAAACCCTAAAGGGTACAACATTCCCGTTTTAGCTAACTTATTTGGTACCCCGAAGCGTGTAGCCATGGGTATGGGCCAAGAAGATGTGAGTGAATTACGTGAAGTAGGAAAATTACTCGCATTTCTAAAAGAGCCTGAGCCACCAAAAGGTATTAAAGAAGCGCTTGGACAAATTCCGGTATTCAAGCAAGTACTTAATATGCCGGCCAAAGAAGTTAAAAAAGCCCCTTGCCAACAAATTATTTTACAAGGTGACGACGTTGATCTAACTAAGTTTCCTATTCAGCACTGCTGGCCTGGCGATGCTGCACCTTTAATTACTTGGGGTTTAACCGTTACCAAAGGACCTCATAAAAAGCGCCAAAATTTAGGGATTTATCGCCAACAGCTATTGGGTAAAAATAAAATCATTATGCGTTGGTTATCTCATCGCGGTGGCGCGCTTGATTTTCAAGAGTGGTGTAAAGAGCATCCTGGCCAGCCCTATCCTGTTTCGGTGGCATTAGGTGCAGATCCTGCAACTATTTTAGGCGCTGTAACTCCCGTTCCAGATACATTAAGCGAATATGCCTTTGCCGGTTTACTACGTGGTAGTAAAACTGAAGTAGTTAAGTCAATCTCGAATGACTTACAAGTACCAGCCAGTGCAGAAATCGTACTTGAAGGGCATATTATGCCAGGAGAGGTGGCACCGGAAGGTCCGTATGGCGATCATACAGGTTACTACAACGAAGTCGATGATTTCCCAGTCATGACGGTCACCCATATTACACATCGTAAAGACCCTATTTACCATAGTACTTTTACTGGCCGCCCGCCGGATGAGCCGGCTATTTTAGGGGTGGCATTAAACGAAGTATTCGTACCAATCTTACAAAAGCAATTTCCAGAAATTGTCGATTTTTATTTACCGCCAGAAGGTTGTTCGTACCGTATGGCCGTGGTAACAATGAAAAAACAATATCCAGGTCACGCCAAGCGCGTAATGATGGGGGTTTGGTCATTCCTACGACAATTTATGTACACTAAGTTTGTTATTGTCTGTGATGATGATATTAACGCTAGAGATTGGAACGATGTAATTTGGGCTATCACTACTCGTATGGACCCTGCGCGCGACACGACGTTAATTGAAAACACACCAATTGATTATTTAGATTTTGCATCGCCCGTATCTGGCCTAGGTTCAAAAATGGGTATGGATGCAACAAATAAATGGCCTGGTGAAACAACTCGCGAATGGGGCGAACCTATTGTCATGGATCAAGCCACTAAGGATCGAGTTGATGAGCTTTGGGATAGCTTAGATATTCTTTAACGACTTTGGTCTAGGGCCTCTAGGCTATAAACTCACCCTGCGGATATGCTATTATTGCTCAAATAAAGTGCGTATTCGCTAATTTAAGGTAAAACATGCAAACATTACTCGCTGAAGTTGTTTCTATCAGCCCACTAACAGAATTTGTTCATAAAGTTATTTTAAAGCCGCAACAGCCTGTAGCATTTGAAGCTGGCCAATATTTACAATTGGTTTTAGGTGAGAAAGATAAACGCGCGTTTTCAATCGCGAGTCGCCCTTCACAAACGGATGCTTTAGAATTACACATTGGCGCATCAAACGCAGACTCTTATGCGATGCAGTCATTAGAGCACCTTCGTAGTGCCCACAACGATAACCAAACCGTAACTATTGAAGCGGGTTTAGGTATTTCTCAGCTGCGTTTGCAGTGCGAGCGTCCAATTATTTTACTCGCCGGCGGTACTGGTTTTTCTTACGCAAAGTCAATGGCTGAGCATTTAGCTGAAATCAACTGTGAGCGCCCGGTGCTATTTTACTGGGGTGTAAAAGAAGAGTCGGCGCTGTATGCTCATACGCAAATGCAAGCATGGGCAGATAGCCGTAAAAACTTTAAATTTATTCCTGTAGTAGAACATCCTACCGACAGCTGGACTGGCCACACTGGTTATGTTCATAAAGCGGTGATGAGCGATATTATGTCGTTAGAACCTTACGATATTTATATGGCAGGTCGTTTTGACATGATTGGCATAGTACGTGATGATTTTATAAATCATGGCGCCATTCGCGAAAACATGTACGCGGATGCATTTGCTTTTATAAAATAAAAGCAAATGCATTATTTTTAAGGCACCTTAGGGTGCCTTAATTGTTTTAATTGCTAGAACTATGATTGTTATTACCTATTAAGCTCATCAACATAAACAATTTCCTAAAATCCAATCTATAAACCATACTTTGTATAGAACATTAAGCGGGAGAAACCTAAATGTTAAATACAAAAGTAAAAGATTTTATGCAACACAAGTTGCCTCATATCACCCCTAATACAGAAATGACCACAGCCATTGCTGAGCTACAAAAATTTAAACTACTTGGCGCACCGGTATTTGATGATAATAAGGTGCTTGTTGGCTTTATCTCAGAACAGGAGTTACTTAAACCCTTAATGCAAAGCAGTTATTTTTGTGATGGTATGGTTAAGGTATCGCAGTTGATGCAAACAGATGTGGTAACCGTGCACGGCGATACCAATATTATGGAATTAGCAGAACAAATGAAGCCCGGTAAACCTAAAAATTATCCCGTAATCGATGGCGGTGTAGTGGTAGGTATGATCAGCCGTGCCGATATATTAAAAGCACTTTATAATAATTACGTTAGTTGTAATGCGCACATATAAAAAATGCCACTGTAAACAGTGGCATTGTTAATAAATATCTTAACCAGAGTTCAGGTTAATATAAGCAATTTTACGCTGTGCTACTTTGGCTTTAAGTGCACTTTTATCAGCGTCACTTAAGTAGGCAATTTCAAGCGCATTCGCTTGCGCTTTTTCCATATCGGCTTGTGACAAACCTGCTTTTGGTGCTGCCACTGCGTACTCGTACTCAATTTCAATGCCTTCAACAGCTGGGTCATCCGTGTTAAGGCAGGCTAAAATGCCATGATCTAAAAACTGCTTAAGTGGATGTTTGGTTAAATCATTCACTGTACTGGTTTGAATATTACTGGTTAAGCATGATTCAATACCAATGCGGTTATCGCGTAAATAATCCATTAGTTTGGGATCTTCAATCGCTTTAACACCATGGCCTATTCTGCTTGCACCAAGCTCGTTTAATGCTTGCCAAATACTTGGCGCACCTAACGCTTCACCAGCATGCACAGTAACAGCTAAATACGCATCACGTACTTGTTTAAAGTGATCAACAAACAGCTCGCCAGGGTAACCAATTTCATCACCGGCTAAATCTACGGCGACTAAGTCATTTTTAAAGGCAAGTAACGCGTCTAACTCGTGCTGGCAGGTTTTAACACCGTATGTACGAGATAAAATACCAATTAAGTTTGCTTTTATATCAGCATCTTTTGTTGCACTGCGGATACCATCAACCACCGCCTCAACAACCCCTTGAGGATGTAGGCCTTGGCTTTGTGCCATATAATAAGGGCTAAAACGCAGCTCTACGTAATCAAGGCCTTGCGCTTGTGCATCTTCAATATTCTCTATCGCAATGCGTCTACAGGCATCGTAATCACCTAGTACCGTCACTCCCCAATCAAGCTTTTGTAAAAATGCCATTAAGTTTGGTTCAGGATCAATAACCTGAACATGAGGAATAAGTGCTTCAACATTGTCCGCGGGTAAAGCGATATTAAACTGACGACCAAGTTCTAGTATGGTTTGCGCGCGTACATTACCATCTAAATGACGGTGAATATCTAGCAAAGGTATTTTTCTATTGATCATAATAGCTACTCGGTTGAATTAAAATTGCGCGAATGATACGCAGGTATAGTAATATTTCAAGTGTAGAATATTTAAATTAGCGCTAGGAGGTCTTATGTCTGCTTTTTATATAAAAGAGTGGCTTAATCTCTAACGTGATAAATAAAACCAAATCATTTTAAACAGTGCATCAGCATCAATAGGTTTGGTTATATAGTTATCCATACCCACATTAACCGCTTTTTTAGCGTCTTGTTCGTGCGCATTAGCAGATAAGCCAATAATGGGTAAATCTAAAAAACCTAACTCATTACGAATCACTTTCGTTGCCTGTAAGCCATCCATTTGCGGCATTTGAATATCCATTAATACTAAGTCGTATCTTTTATCGCTTAGCATTTTAATCGCTTCAAGGCCGTTATTAGCAATATCTACAACACCCTGCTTGGTTTTTAAAATAGCCGTAGCCACATGTTGATTTAATGGGTTGTCTTCAACTAGCAGTAAACGATACTTCGCCAATGTTAAATTGCTAATATCTATTTTATCTAACTTACCTGAATAATATTGTGCTTTAGGTAATGGTGAATGAAGCGGTAAACTAAAGGTAAACGTAGAGCCGTGACCCTCACTACTTTTTAAATCAATTGCTCCTCCCATCAGCTCCACTAATTTTTTACAAATACTTAAACCAAGCCCTGTGCCACCAAACTGGCGTGAGGTTGAACTATCAGCCTGAGAGAAAGGGTTAAATAGCTGTTTTTGTGCCTCCTCACTAATTCCAATCCCCGTATCATTGACACTAAAATAAGTCATTTTTGCTGACTGCCAAATCTTTAATGTGACACTGCCCTTAGCAGTAAACTTAACGGCATTATTTAATAAATTCAGCAGCACCTGCTTTAAACGAATAGGATCGGTATTAACAACTAAAGGAGCATCATGATCAACCTCAACTTGCAGTGACAAAGGCTTATTACTGACTTCAAATTGCATTAAACTCATAACTTCTTTTGCTAGAGATTTTAACTCCACAGGCTCCTGCACTAACTCAAGTTTACCCGCCTCCATTTTTGAAAAATCAAGCACATCATTAAGCACTCTCAATAAGACGCTGACCGCACCATCAGCTTGCTCTATGTAAGTTTTTGCTTGCGGCCAGTCCTGCTGTTGCAGTGCTAAGTAATGCATGCCTTTGATACCATTAATTGGAGTGCGAATTTCGTGGCTCATATTGGCTAAAAACTGGCTTTTTATCTCACTGGCTTCATCAGCTTTTTTCTTTTCCTGGCGCAAAGTCAGTGTTTGCTTTGCCACTTGTTCCCGTATACGAACATTGGTGGCGACCACTGAAATTAAAAACATAATCAATAGCCAAACAAATAACATTCCCACTATCTGTGCTAACCAATAAATAAGCCAGGTTGACTCCGTCTTAGGTTGGTATATTTCTACCTGCCATAACCGATGCCCAATTAACAACTGATAATCTTTTAGCAACGTCATTGAGTCATGCTCAACGCTATAAAGAGTCTGTTTATTATCTACTTTATTTATATCAGTAAAGCTAATCGCGACTTCGCCACTACTATCAAATGAAAGTACCTGCGACAACTTAGCTAAGTTAACGAGTGCAATCACAAATCCTTTGAAATCCCCTTCAATATCAGGAGCACCAAATACAGGAGAAATAAAAAGCACGCTTAATTCATCATCTGTAGGGGCTAACTTAAATGGTTTACTCAGTACCAACTCATTAAGAATTTTTGCTTTATTAAGGGCGTCGCGAATACCCACATCAGAGCTCAAATCAAAACCCAACAGATCTTGCATATTCTTTAAGGGGTAAATGTATTTTATGGGGTAATAAATATTACTAGAGGGTGCTTTTTGCCATTGTCCATTCGCCATTCTTTGTTTTATAACGACACTTTTGTCCCATTTAGTAGATTCATTAATAGAATTGGCAGTAATGATTGGTACCCAATTTAACGCTAAAATCTCTTCACTGTAGCTCAACTGCTTAGAGGTAAAATGATTAAACTCATCAAGACTAACTTGTTCGCTACTTGCTAAAAATGCGCCTAACAAAGATAGATGGGCAGCCACTTCATCTAACCTTTGATTAATGGCACTTTGCGTCATCATCAATTTAGCTTCTTGTTTTTGAATGTCTTTTTGTTTTTTTACACTAGCCGCACCATAAAAACTAACACTGATAATGGCGTAAATAAGTAACGCAGGCAAAATAACTTGAAGCCGATGACGTAACTGCGAATAGTTAAATACAGCCAGTACTAAAGGGGTAAAAATCAGTACCCCTATTGAGTCACCAACCCACCAGGTAATAAAGGTACTAAGTGCAGCAGATGAACTAATTATATGATTAAAAACAAGCAGAATGGTTCCTGACCCAGCAGCTATGACGCAACACAGCGGTCCACCAATCATCAAGCTTTGAATACTAAGTTTAAGGGAAGATAAATTAAGAGGCGCTTTAATAACTTTGGTAATGAGGAATGCACCCAGCCAGGCCTGAGAAAATACAGCACAGCTGACGCCAATAGCTTGCAATAATACTTGCCAGTTTAAAATATCAGCAACACTGTCTAAGTGAATTAAATTAACAAAAGCAGCGCCTGCAAAAATCCCCACATAAGCGCGACGCCCCCATAATAAAAAGCTCGCTAGTGCAATACCTGCAGGGGGCCAAGAGGCAACCGCGTAACCATTAACAGCAAATAAAAAATTACTCAGGTAACCGCTAAAGAAGTAAGCGCATGCGAGGCTAAAGGAAAGTGTAAATACATTTTTCACAACCGCCGCTCCTGCGCTTTTATTATTGATTTATAACTATAATTGATTATTGGTAGAGTACAAGTGCCTTATCTAATTGTGCACTGTGCTTATAGCTTAATATAGCTTGTTGTCGGTATTGTGATTTATTTTCACTATTAAGCGCTTTGTCGAATACTCGCGCAGCTAAATCATAATCACCTTGCGCATTGGCTAAACACGCCAACGCTAATAATAACGCATTATTATGCTCATCTTTTTTTAATCGCTCTTGAATGCTTGATTGCAACTTATAAGCATTACTTGGGGCAGCTTCACTTAAAATACTAGCCAATTGGTCATGTTGTTTATTGTGCTTAAGCAATTTAATTAGCTCATTTTCAATGCTTGCTAATTGCCCGGTTTTGGCCATTTGGGTTAAATAGGCCGTGTACGCATGCGCTTGCAGTTTTTTACCTAAATGTTGGTATTTAGTGGTTAACTCATCACTTGCTTGCGCTGCAAAATAAGCTAAAAACACTTGCTGCCACTGGGTATCACTCAAGGCGTTTTTGCGTAATAAACGCGGTAAAAAGTCTTCAAGCAATTTAAAATGCTGCTGTTGCACTAACACTTCGGTGTACAATTTCAAATCAAACACCGTGGCTTTTTTAGATTCTGCAGCCACCCGTATTTGCGGTTCAATTACACTGCTGTCGCCACTAGCTAACCACAATTTAGCCACTTTAAGTTGTTGCTCTGGGCTAATTTCAAACAAACGCTCAAGCGCTTTATCGGGTTGATTATTTGCCAGTGCCGCTTTTGCTAATAATGCTAAACGTATATCGGTAAATTTAGGTGGCACACTATTGCTTGATAGCGCACTGTCTACTTGCTCGTAATCATCATTAATGAGACTCCACAATGCTTGCTCTATAGCTGCATGTTTACGCTCTTGGCTTCGAGCAAAAAAACCATGCTTAGTGTTTCTGTAAATAGATAAACAATAACGCACTAGCTTGTAAGTTAAATACAAAGCCGCTGCACTCAGTGCTGCCATTATACAAAATGAAACAATCGTGCCTTCTATAGTGGTATTGTTAAATGAAATCAGCACATAACCTTTTTCATCTAACACAAAAGGGGTAATCGCTAGCACCAACACAATCGCGACAATGAAAATAATCAGTCCTATCATTGTGCCCACTCCTTCACTTGCTGAGTGCTTTGCAGTGTTACTTGAGGATTAAAGTTAAGCGATTCTTTTTCAAGATTGGCTAAGGTCTGTATTACCACCTTTGTCGCATCGTCATCTTGCTTAAAGTATTCATTAACCAAACGTTTTGTATCATTCAAAGCGTTAAAATAAATACTTGCTTGCTTACTCATTAATGCGTCTTGCGCCTGGGTAATATTAAGCTTGATACGCTGGGTAATTAAATGGCGCTCTCGGTCAGTTAATAACGGCTCAATTAATACGCCTTCGTGATGGCGAATAGTAATAAAGCTATCGACTATTTTATTCCAGCTATTACGAATATTTTGCTGCCAATCACTAACATCTTCAGAGAGTGCGTTCTCATCACTTATACTCGCCTCTTCAGGCAAATTAACCGCATTAAATACTAAGTCATCAATACGTTTTATTACGCTATTTAATTGTAAATAAATCGCCTCTGTCGCAACCGGTTTAATACTGTCGAGTGTTTGAATATCTTGTGTAATTGCTTGGCGCAACTCAAGCGTACCAGAGTGGTCGCTTAACAATGAATCTAAACGTTTAAGCACGGCACTCGTGCCTGAGTAATCTTGCTCTGCCCACAGTTTAAACTCAGCCATACGTTGCAAGCTGGTCACTTCTTGTGGGTTTAATGTATTACCACTTTGTTGTACCTTTTGTAGCGCGGCTTTTAATGCTTGTTGATTTTTTACAGAATTTTCATTGAGTGCCATAGCGATTTGCTCTTCGCTATTAAGCAGTGCTTGTTGCAAACTGAGCTGCTCAGACTTAAGCGTTTGCAGCTCTTGCTGCAATATCTTATTTTGCTCTGTTAATGCATTTACCGCTAAATTTTGCACTTTACCGGCATTGAGTTTTTGATAAAACTCATAACCCACGCCACTGGCAACAAGCAAGGAAATCACTAACGCAACGCTACCTACTTTACTTACTTTTTGAGGAGTGCTCTGCGTTTGGTTATTCGCTTTTGCAGAGTCACTTTTAGTCGTATTAGAAGTGTTCTTTGCTATTGGCTGTGCTTCTTTTTCTGCTTTTGGCGTCGCTGACTGTTCACTCATTTTGCTACCTTGCTGATTAATGCAGGTAAACATAGCGTGGTCGCTAGCTCCTGCCGCAGTGTGTATATGGGTCGAATTTATTTTTTGTTGCTGTAAATAAGCACCAATGCGCTCACTGGCAACATAAAACTCGCACTGTTGTAACCACGTTAGTTGCGCTGGCGTAATAGTATTAAATATAGCGTCAACTGCAGCATTACTTGTAATGACTATACCGTGTACATTAAGACTTTGCCAGTGGTCTATCCAGTTAGCTGAACTAGGCTCTACCGGCTCACGTTGATACACCACACAATTATTTAAATAAGCACCACGTTGCTTCAAGGTTTTTGCTATTTCAGGTCGCCCGCCAATACCTTTTACCAGCACAATATTACTGCCATCAACGTCAGCCAATGACTTAAGCGCAAGTAACCCCTCAGAGTCATGTTGTTTTGGTAATGCAGCTCGCACACCAAATACTTCATAAATGGTATCAGCTGTTTGTTGGCCCACCCCATAAAACTGCGCTTTGGTATTAATTGCAGGCTTAAGTGCATTTAATGCATGCACCGCATCCTGTGAAACAAAAATAATTTTGTCGGCGTTTACCAACGGGCTTAATTCAACGCTTGTCGGCGTTAAGTAGGTTATTTTTAAAACTGGATATAAAGACGCTTGATAACCCGCTTGCTCAAGTTGCTGTGCAAGGGCTGCGCCTTTTCCTTCGGGCCGAGTTATCAAGATATGTTTCATTATGCGTCTCGATATACGTCAGCTAGAATTTTATCTGCGCCTTGTGCTAATAGTTTTTTAGCCAGCTCTATACCTAACTTTTCAGCATCATCAACGTGACCGCTAATTTCATCGCGTAAAATTTCACTGCCATCAATCGCACCGACTAAACCACGTAAGTGTACTTGCTCACCATCAACCAATGCATACGCACCAATTGGCACTTGGCAGCCTCCTTCTAAATGGCGGTTCATTGCGCGCTCAGCGTTAACGCGAATACGTGTTTCACTATGCTCAAGTGGCGCTAATAATGCTTTTGTCACGGTATCATCTATACGACACTCAATGCCTACAGCGCCTTGGCCATTAGCAGGTAACGACACTTCTGGTTCAATAAAGTCACGAATACGCTCGCCCATCTCTAAACGAATTAGCCCTGCTGCTGCGAGTATAATGGCATCATATTGGCCGCTATCAAGCTTTGCTAAACGTGTATTGACATTGCCGCGTAAGTCACGAATTTCTAAATCCGGACGCAGCGCTCTAATTTGACACTGGCGACGTAAACTTGAAGTCCCCACAATAGCGCCTTGTGGTAGCGCATCAATATTGGCAAAGTTATTTGATACAAACGCATCACGCGGGTCTTCACGCTCACAAATAACGTGCAGTTCTAAATCATCCGGAAACTCTACTGGTACATCTTTCATTGAATGCACAGCAATATCTGCACGGCCATCAAGCATGGCTTGCTCTAGTTCTTTTACAAATAAACCTTTGCCACCAATTTTAGCCAATGGCGTATCTAAAATAATATCGCCCTGAGTCGACATTGGCACGAGCTCTACGCGCACGTCATCATGAAAATGCTCTAGCTGCGCTTTTACAAATTCAGCCTGCCAGAGTGCCAATGCACTTTTACGAGTGGCAATGCGAACTAACTTTGTTTTTTCGGTCATAAAATATCCATTAATAATTACAAGCTTTAGGATTAAAATTTATTCAATCTAAGGCGATTTAATTTGCTAAAACTCTAAATTCTTTTTGAGCGATGAGTAGCCCGTTTTCATCAACTACATCAACGCGCCAATGCCCTATTTGAGTATCCATAATATTTTTAGTTGAGTACGTTCTGTAACGTGGAGAAGTAACCTTAAGTGCCACTGCGGCCATTACTTCACCTTCAAATAGCCACACATGTTTTACCTGCTGGCCCTGTAAATTTTTAAGCTCACTAAAAAATGACAGCGACTCTTCAAATTGATTTAAACGCACATCAGCGGCAAATACGTTAGTTGGCTCACGGTTACTGACACTGCGAGTCAGAACTGCACGACTTATGGTAGCGGTATCTATTTTGGCACCAATGGCCACACTGGCAATATTTGCAGATGCAGCAAATTCTTTTTGCTCAGCGGGTTTTGCACTCACAACGTCAGGGGCTGGAGTGGCTATTGCTGCAATGACTGCTTCTTCAGGCTCAGCTGTGGTCGTTGGCTCTACTTCTTGCTTAATAATATTTTGTTGAACTTCAGGCTCCGATGGTGCCTGTTCAGTAATAGGCGCTGGCATTTGCTCATTGGAGGAAATGGTTTTAGGGTCTGCAATCGCGACACTGCTCACCGGCTCCTCATCAGCATCTGTGGCTTTTTCACTCTCTACTGATGCTGCATTATCATCGCTTAGCGACACAATTGCTGTTTGTTGCTCAGTTAAATCAGACTGCTCATTAGGATGCGGCGTCCCTTGATCAGCATTTACAGCACTAGACAGGCCGTAAATAACCGCTGCAGAGGTCATAATCACCAACATAGAAATACTCACAATCCGACGCCAATGCCACTCATAGCTCACGTTGGGTTTGCTAGTAGATGGTTCGCGTTTTACATTTGCTGTTATTACTATTTTTTGACTCATTTTGACCCTCAGCGGCTCCTAAACTAACTTAAGCGAGAAATTAACCATTGGCGCACAGCTTGTAACTCTTGTGTACAAACCTGATGCCCCATTGGGTATTCTTGCCAACTTACATCCATGTTATGCGTTGATAATACTTCAAACGCACTTCTACCCGCGCTATGCGGTACAACGTCATCTTGGCTACCATGAGCCATAAATATATTTAACTGTGTTTGTTTTGCTTCATCGGCCAATTTATGTGGCACACACATGTAGGTTGACAGCGCCATTACACCAGCCAGTTTTTGCTCTAAACGCGGTGCTAAATGCAGCGATACAACGCCACCTTGCGAAAATCCCGCTAAAATAATTTTACTCGCAGGTATGCCATTGGCAATTTCTTGTGTGATGAGTTGCTCAACTTTCGCTGCTGATTCTCTAACCCCTTGCTCATCGGCGCGTTTATCTAAATCCATAGATTTAATGTCGTACCATGAGCGCATTTGCATACCGCCATTAACTGTAACAGCCTGCATAGGCGCGTGCGGAAAAATAAAACGCACTCCTAACTCAGTAGGTAAATCGAGCTGCGGGGCAACTGGTGCAAAACCATCACCTGAATCACCTAAGCCATGTAGCCAAATCACCGTGGCTTTATGGGCACTTTGTGCCGGGTATTCTACAAACCCTAAACTCATAGCGTTGATTGCCACTTAATTTCTTGACCCGCTTGACGTGTTGACGCTTCATTGATGAAACTCCAAAACTCTGCACCCGAGCGGTTATCAATCCATTGACCATCACGCATTTCAAAATGATGTCCATTGAATTTTGTTGCTACCCATACCTGGTGCAAAGGGGCTTGCTTATTAATCACAATCTTACTGCGATCTGGAAAAATAATTTCTAAAATACCTTGAGCCGATTCATAATCTAAATCTGCTTCACAATCATCAACTTGTTCTTCAATAGTGAACATAAGAGCTTCTGCTAACTGGTGATATTCGTGATCAGTCATCGTTAATTTCCTTTGCAGGCGAGGCGCCTAAATAATGGGTGCATGTTTATAGAGCTAGTGTAACAGGAATAAAATCATCCGCGAATAGCTGCATTTTTTAGATATTCTGTTACTCTGCGATTATAAAGCCAGCAACCGTATTAATCTAATGAAAGCGACATATACCTTACAATTAAAACAACTATTAATCAGCACCGTATTGTTGTGTGCGTTAGCTGGCTGTGGTCAAAGCGGCCCGCTGTACTTACCCGAGCAGCCTACTGAACAAAACCAGTCAACTGACACCCCTAATAAACAAACACCCGTAGAGCAACAACAGGAGCAATAAATGGATTTTTTTAATTATAAAAACAACCAACTATTTGCTGAAGATGTCAGCGTAGCCACTATTGCACAACACTATGGTACGCCGTGTTATGTGTATTCAAGAGCCACGTTTGAACGTCATTATTTAGCGTTTGCTAATGCGGCTAAAGATCACAAAAGCCTAGTGTGTTATGCCGTTAAAGCAAATTCAAATATTGCGGTGTTAAATATATTGGCACGACTTGGTGCGGGTTTTGATATTGTCTCAAAAGGCGAATTAGCTCGGGTGATCAAAGCCGGAGGCGCTGCTAATAAAGTGGTATTTTCTGGGGTTGCTAAAACGGCTGACGAAATTGCTTATGCGTTAGAATTAGGTATTAAATGCTTTAATGTTGAGTCAATCTCAGAGCTTGAGCGCATTTCTGAAGTGGCCTGCGAGCTTAATTTAGACGCGCCAATTTCTATTCGCGTTAACCCCGATATTGATGCCAAAACACATCCATATATTTCTACTGGGCTTAAAGAGAACAAGTTTGGAATTGGTATCGAATCTGCTTTAAGCGTGTATCAACATGCTGCGTCGTTACCTGGCTTAACGATTGTTGGCGTAGATTGCCACATTGGCTCACAGCTTACACAAACCAAACCGTTTTTAGAGGCGCTTGAGAAGCTACTGGCATTAATTGATGAGTTAAAGAATGCAGGTATTGAGCTAAGCCATCTAGATATTGGTGGAGGACTTGGAGTAACCTACGATGATGAGCACCCCCCGCATCCAAGTGAATATGCAGCACAAGTAACGCAACGCCTTGCGAATTACCGTCACCTAGAACTCATTTTTGAACCAGGGCGAGCCATTGCCGCAAACGCGGGGATTTTAGTAACACAAGTTGAGTTTATTAAACAAAACCAAGACAAATATTTTGCGATTGTCGATGCGGGTATGAACGACATGTTGCGCCCATCACTGTATCAAGCATGGCAAAAAATTATTCCTGTATCAGTGCGTGATGACGAAACACCGACCCATAATTACGACGTAGTTGGGCCGGTGTGTGAAACAGGTGACTTTTTAGGTAAAGACCGCCCATTAGCACTCAAACAAGGTGATTTATTAGTACAGCGAAGTGCTGGAGCCTATGGTTTTACTATGAGTTCAAATTATAACTCACGCCCACGGGTTGCTGAAATAATGGTTGATGGTGAGCAACATCACCTTATTCGCGAACGCGAAACTATCGAAAGCCTATACCAAGGTGAGAAAGTTTTACCATAAACGTTTTTGCCAACTAGCTGCTCTGTGGCATGATTAGCACAGAGCAAAACCGAATTAGAGCGCTATGTTAGTTAATTTTTCCAAAATGCACGGCTTAGGTAACGACTTTGTTGTGATTGATAATATTACACAAAACGTTTTTTTATCCCGTGATCAAATCAAAAAGCTGGCCGATCGCCATTTCGGCATTGGGTTTGACCAATTATTGATGGTTGAAGCCCCTTACTCACCGGATCTCGATTTTCACTATCGTATTTTTAACGCTGACGGCCACGAAGTAGAACAATGTGGTAACGGTGCGCGTTGCTTTGCCCGCTTTGTACGCATGAAAGGCTTAACCAATAAACATAAGATTAGCGTGTCGACTAAGTCAGGTAATCTCACCCTGTATATTGAAAAAGACGGTCAAGTAACGGTTAATATGGGCCACCCTAATTTTGAGCCGAGTAAAATTCCACTCAAAGCAACCAAACGTGAGCTGACTTACATTATTCGCGCAGAAGAACATACCGTTTTTAGTGGTGCCGTATCTATGGGCAACCCGCATTGTGTTATGGAAGTAGACGATATAGAAACAGCCCAAGTGGATACCCTAGGCCCATTGCTTGAAAACCATGAACGTTTTCCGCAGCGCGCGAACATTGGCTTTATGCAGGTTATCTCTCAAGAACACATTAAACTCAGAGTATGGGAGCGTGGTGTAAGCGAAACGCTTGCTTGCGGTACCGGCGCGTGTGCCGCCATGGTGATTGGCTTTATCCAAAATAAGCTCACCAGCACAGTACAAGTTGATTTACCCGGCGGTAGCTTACAAGTTCGCTGGAGTGGCGAAGGCCATCCAGTGCGTATGACTGGCCCCGCTGAACATGTATTTGATGGGCAAGTGGCACTATGAGTGAATTAACTAAACAGCAAGTAATAGACTACTTACAACAGCATCCTGATTTTTTAATTAATCAACCTGAGTTATTAGCACAACTTGAGTTACAACAGCAAGTTCAAGGTGCAACTTCGTTAGTGCATATTCAGCAGCGCCAATTACGCGAGCACAATACACAGCTAAAAAATCAAATAGACAGCATGAGCAAAAATGCGACCCAGAATGAACTGGTTTATCGTTTATTTAGCCAATGCCACCGGCAGCTGTGGAGTAATTACGACTTTAATACGCTGGCCAGTAACTTACGTAATATTATTTGTATGAGCCCGACTATTAATGAGTGCAAACTCGTTAGATACGACAGCGCCTTTAAAGAGTTAGTAAAGCACAGACTATCAAATAGTAATCATTATTTAGGCCGTGTAAATCAGCAAGAACGCGACTTACTCTTTAACAATGACACTCAATCGACCGCACTTTATTTAATTGGTGAGCCGAGTAATCCCTACGCAATTTTGGCTTTTGGCAGCCACGATGAAAACCACTTTGAGCCCTCACAAGATAACTTATTTGTATTAGACTTTGTGCGCTCACTGCAAATACGGTTACTGGAACTGGCATGAGCGATAACGCGCCAAATATAAGCGACTTAAGCGATAGCTGGCGTACACCCATTACATTATTTAGTGATTACTTAAAATTTGAACGCCAGTATTCGGCGCACACCGTCAATCAGTATGTCAGCCAATTAGGTTTTGCCGCCTTGTATTTTAATAAGCTATGCGACAATTGGTTCGCGGTACAAAGCGAGCATATTCGCCGTTACAGTATGGCACTGCGGGCAAAACAGTTAAGCGGCAGAACAATCAGCTTAAAATTAAGCTGCATTCGTAGTTTGTATAAATTTTTAAAAGCAAAAAACATTACTGAGCAAGCGCATTACCACAATCCGGCACAGGGTATAAAAGGCCCTAAATTTGCGCGACCTTTACCTAAAAACCTTGATGTTGACCAAATGGCTCGTTTACTCGAAATCCCCGATGATGATCCGCTCGCCATTCGTGATAAAGCCATGATGGAACTGATGTATTCTTCAGGGTTACGTATTAGCGAGTTAGTTGGCACTAACACGCAAGATATAAACACTCGTAGCGGTGAAATATTAGTGCGAGGTAAAGGCGCAAAAGAACGCCTAATACCGGTTGGCTCTAAAGCACTTGAGGCATTAAAAAACTGGCTGGCAGTTCGCCCACTGTATATGGGTGCAGATGAACATGCGGTATTTTTAAGTAGCAAAAAAAACCGTATCTCTGTACGCCAAGTTCGTTTGCGTATGCAAGAATGGGGTATTAAACAAGGTATTAGCTCGCAAGTTCATCCACATAAATTGCGCCACTCATTTGCATCGCATATTTTAGAGTCTTCTGGCGATTTACGAGCAGTCCAAGAGCTATTAGGCCACAGTAGTTTATCTGCAACCCAAGTTTATACCCATTTAGATTTTCAGCACTTAGCTAAGGTGTACGATAACACCCACCCACGTGCTAAAAAAAGAACTGATTAGAGCAGCAACCATGATCCGATTTAATCGCGCAATTTCTCCTTTTTCTGTGCTGAGTTTTGACTTAGACGACACCTTGTACGATAACCGACCCATCATAACGGCGGCAGTTCAAGCGCAGCATGATTACTTAAACGCCTTGCCAGGTTATCGTCAACAAGGAGCTCAATTTTGGCAACAATGCCGTGAGCTCGCGGCGTTAAAGCAGCCAGAGCTTATTGATGATGTCACTCAATGGCGTAAGCATACCTTGCGCTTAGTATTGTCTGAATTAGGTTTTAAAGGTGATGAAATAGAGCATCATGCAAATAAGGCGTATCAAGCATTTGCTGATGAGCGAAGCAATATTACGGTGAGCGAAGACGTACTAATATTGCTTGATAAACTAAGTCAACACTACAAATTGATTGCCATTACTAACGGTAATGTAGAGGTTGATCGATTTAATTTAAAAGATAAGTTTGAACTGGTGTTACAAGCTGGCTTGCATGGTAAAGCCAAACCACACACAACATTATTTGATCAAGCCGCAACACATTTACGTATCAAAAACAGCGATATTTTGCACATAGGTGATAGCCTTGATAGCGATGTGCAAGGTGCTAACAACGCTGGCTGTCAGTCTGTATGGCTGAATAATCAAGAACAAACTTATGCCTACAAAGGGCTGGCTGATATTGAAATAACCAACATTCATGCATTAACCCATTTAATATAACCTATGCTTGTTTTACTAATAAGATAGGTTAGAGTTAGTTAATTAACGACATATTATAATAACAAGGACAGCGTATGACGCTCACAGATTACTTAACAACGCTCGCAGATGAGCCTAAAAGTATTAGCTTTGCTGATACTATGGCCGTTATTGATGAGCACTATACTTTTACAGCATGCAGTTTCAGTAACCATGGGTTATTAAGTTCTGCGAGTGAAAATAACGGTTCGTGCAAAATTTTTGCATTTGCTAAGCTCAACGGTCTTAGCAAACAAAATACCTTAGATTGCTTTGGTAAATTTTACCGTGAAGATGTACTAAACAACCCAAATGCCGATGACCACATGAATATTCGTACGTTTATGTTAGCGCCGGAGGCGACACCATTTTTAGGCATTAGCTTTGATGGCACGCCTTTAACCACAAAAAAATAACGCTTAAAACAGCGTTATTTAGCCACTATTAGCGGTTTTTCCATAAAGTAACGCGCACCGCTAAGCGGGTAATTGTTAAGTTGATATTTAACCTGATAACCGCGCTTTTCATAGAAAGGTTTGGCTTGAAAGTCTAAGGTGTCAAGCTGAGCCTGAACCGCGCCCAGTTCAATTGCCGCGTGTTCTAATGACATTAGTAACGAATCAGCCAAGCCATTGCCTCGTGCGGATTCATCGCACCACAACCAACTTATTAGCAGCCAATTGCCAAATACATGACCGCTTATACCGGCAACTAATTCATTCTGTTTGTTGAGATATTTAAAGCCAAGAGCTTGGCGCTCTGCGTCGAAGTGTTGAGCATTAAACTCAAGCATATTAGCGCGCAGTGCTTGGTTTAATTGCTCAGTATTATCAGCATGCAATAGGTACATTGGGCGTTCCAAATAGACCTATTTTAGCAAATACCTGATGTTAAAACAGGTTATTTTGTCCAAAGGGAACTTCAAGCATATTGCTAGAAATTTTTTCCGGCTGACCACACATTTCATCATAAGCGCTGGTATGCCTGAGCATCATTTGCGCATAAGCAATGTCTTCAAAGCGTTTTTGAATATGTAATGGGCTAACTGCCTTTACAAATTCACCATCACTTTCTTGTACATAGTATTCAACATTATTAATGACAACAGACACTTGATACAAGGCCATTTCCAGTGAATGAACCACCACTTTTTGTAATGGCTGATGCTTTTTTAATTCTGAAAATTGAATACCCATATTAACCTACCTACTGTTAAATTAACTGTCCAAGTAATCAATACGCAGCTTTGCTATAATCGCGATCAGATTTTTTTAATTACGCGCTATCATGGATACAAAAATTCGACTCGCAAAGTACATAGCGCATGCCGGCGTATGCTCTCGCAAACAGGCCTCACGTTTCATTGATGAAGGCGTTGTCATCGTTAATAATCGCCAAGCTAATCATATCGATCATGTGGACGAAAACGACAGTGTTATCGTTAATGGTCACGCCATTAAAGGCCCTGCCGATTTAGTGTACTTTGCCTACCACAAACCGGTAGGAATTGACTGCAAACTCAATCAACACGACCCAAGTAGCCTTATTCATCATTTGCCGCAACTTACCCGTGTTTACCCTATTGGTCGCCTAGATAAAGACTCGCGCGGATTGCTTATTTTGACCAATGATGGGGATTTTTGTAATCAGCTGATCCACCCTGACTTTCATCAGCCTAAGCGCTATTTAGTAACCGTCAATAAACCATTAGACGCGCATTTTTGTGAAAAAATGGCTGCAGGCGTCCCTGTCGATAAGCAAATGACTTTGCCGTGTGAGGTGACTAAAATCACTGACAATCAGTTTAGTATTATTTTAAAACAAGGACTGAATCGACAAATTCGTAAAATGGCGCATTACTGTGGTTACAAAGTGATTGATTTATACCGCGTACAAATAAGTGAATTAGTGTTAGATCATTTAAATTTACCTGAAAACCAGTTTATAAAAATTAATAAAAGCGACATTTTAGGCTAACAAGCTCACGCTACCCCCACCCCCTCACTTTAATGCGATTAAAAAATACAAAATAAACTTGCAAAAGTAGATTACAGGTGTAGTCTTAAATTAAAGATTACATTTGTAGGCAATGAAATGATCGAATTATCCAAAGCAGAATTTGAAGTACTCGATGCGCTATGGATTAGCTACCCCGCTAATGCCAGCCAAATTATTGAGCGCTTGAGTGATGATAAACAATGGCACGAAAAAACCATTAAAACCTTATTAGGTCGATTAGTTAAAAAAGGGGCGCTTAGTTTCGAAAAAGAAGGCCGCCAATATATTTACACCCCCTGTATAGAGCGTGCTGATTACACCCTAAAAGAAAGCCAAAACTTTATTGAGCGCTTTTTTAGTGGCCGTATAGCCCCGTTGGTAAGTGGTTTTGCAAAATCAGAAAAACTCTCTCAACAAGATATAAACGAGCTTAAAAAAGTCATAGATGACTGGGAAAAAAACCAAAAGTAGGGGGTTCGCATGGTTATTCAAGCAAGCTTTAATTGGCTAATAGAACAGCAATTATTATTAAGCATTTTGTTTATAGGGTTTGTTTTACTTGAGCGCTTTGGCTTAAAAGCAATTGGTTCGCAGTTTATTTATAAATTAGCGTGGTTAATACCAGTCTCGCTGCTTATCGCTAATTTACCCAATGCAATTAGACCATTACAAAACAGTCCAATTGGTCATTATATCATTACTCCTAATCAACCATTGATAAGCAGTATTAGTATTAACTGGGCGCTACTGTATGTGGTTATTACGGCGCTACTAGTAATCGTCACTTGGATTATTCATCGCCGATTTGTAAACCACCTGCAGCTTTCTGAAGTAACACATTTGCAAACAGTAATAAGGTCGGGGGTAAAAACCTTTACTAGCCATCAAGTGGCAACACCTATGGTAATTGGGGTACTAAATAGCAAGCTAGTTTTACCACACAACTACAATACTCTGTTTGATAAGGCCACATTGGCGCTTATTTTAGAGCACGAAAATGTGCATATAAAACGAAAAGATAACCTAACAAATGCGCTGCTATTACTGGCTACAATTTTAATGTGGTTTAACCCTTTGGCTTGGATGGCATACGCAAGCATTCGCCGCTTACAAGAGCTGACTTGTGATGAACGGGTACTAAGTAATAAAACCACACAGCAGCAGATTTTATATAGCAAAGCCTTAGTAAACTGCGCTGCCAATGCACCAGCGGGTCTGATGGCTTATTCACACTACGGAGATAAAAAAACCATGTTACAACGACTTACTAATATCAAACATAATGGCGCACATTCACGCCTTGCAAAAGGGAGCTTGTTACTTATCACTGCGAGTTTACTCAGTGGCTTAGCAATTGCAAAACAACCTGAAGTATCAGCTAACAAAGGAACATCTATTGCTCCCGTAATGCGAATCGAACCGCTTTATCCTAAGCAAGCAGCAGAACAAGGCATTAGTGGTTCAGTGGTATTAAAATACGACATAACCCCAGCAGGCGAAACAGCTAACATTACTGTTGTAAAAGCTGAACCAGAAGCAGTCTTTAACAAAGAGGCAAAAAAAGCACTGATGCAATGGCAGTATACGCCTTCATCAATGGGGCAACAGAACGTACTGATACAACTTGACTTTGCAATCAATAGTGCAGTTGCAAAAAGTGATTTAATAGAGCGAATTAAAGTATCGCATTAATAAAAATGAGTGTTTAAGACTATAAAGCAAGCACCCTTTTAGGCTGCTTGCTTTGTGGTTTTTTGCTTATTAACGTTACAAACTGACAGCGATCATGCCAATAGCGGTTCCTATTCCCACCAGCCAAGTGAACGATCGAATAATATCGAGGTTTAAGTAATAAAAAACACAAAATAAAATACGCGCAACAATATGCGTCATCGCTAAAGTTTCGGTTACGGCATTAACATTATTAGTGCCTAATACCACCGCCAAAGCAACGCCAAATACCGCTAGCGACTCAAAACAGTTTTGATGCGCAGCCAACGCCCGAGCCCTGTGAGCTGTGTTTGTTGTTGGCGCGGGTGTTTATTATCGTAACCACCGAGCTTATTCATTTCTATAATCGCTGGTATTCTCGCAACATAAGGCATGATCACTGCCATTAAGGCGCAAACCAATAAAGTTGTCATTATCATTCTCAAGTTATTATTTATAACTCAAAATAACACAGCACATAGAAAAAAGCCGCCAAATATAAATAACCTGAGTTCTGGCGGCTAGCAGTAACATCCCAGACACTATAGCCGATTTAAGCAGTGCGTCACTGTGGCAAATTGTCGCAGGTGATGAATATTCATTATGCCTTTTTGATGGTCGCTTTCATGTCACAGTACTGCTAAATTACTCCTCCACTTATTGTATGTTGTTTAAGATGATTTGGATTTTACTGACTATTTTTGCTGCATTTATGCAGTCATGGCGCAATGCTCTGCAAAGTAAATTAAGCACTCATGTGAGCATTGCTGGCGTTACTCTAGCCCGCTTTATTGTCGCAAGCCCTATTGCTGGGCTGTATTTATATGCGCTTTATTATTACCAAGATGCACCCTTTCCTTCATTTAACCCTTTATTTATTAGCTACATTATTGGTGCCAGCATAGTGCAAATTATTGCCACGGGGCTCATGGTTAAATTATTTAAAATGAATAATTTTGCTGTAGGTGCCGGCCTCGCTAAAAGCGAAGCGCTTATGGCGGCCATACTCGGGCTATTGTTTTTTGGCTCAACGCTGTCATTACTTGGTTGGCTGGGCGTATTTATTGGTGCAATTGCGGTATTACTATTAAGTGGTATTGCCAATGTAAAACACTTTAGCTTAAAAACAGCATTAACAGGACTTGCCTGCGGTACCGCCTTTGCGTTGTCATCATCGTGGATCAGAGAAGCCAGCTTGAGTTCGGGGATTGCTTTTCCGTATGCGCCTGCATGGGTTTTATTGCTTGTTATTAGTTTACAAACACTAATGCTGTGTATTTATATTGCCTTAAAGGAACGCGATACATTTCAAGCTATGCTTCAGCATAAGGGTATGACTTGTACGGTGAGTATATTTAGTTGCTTGGGGTCAATAGGTTGGTTTAGCGCAATGAGCTTACAACATGTAGCCTATGTAAAAACGCTCGGCCAGATAGAGGTATTTTTTACGATGTTAATTGCCGTTTTATGGTTAAAACAACCACTAAAACGCCAAGACAGCGCAGGGCTATTACTGATTGCAGTGGCTGCCATATTGGTTATGCTGCCGAGCAGCTAAAAAAAAGCGCAGCTATAAAGCTGCGCTTGTTTTTTAATAACTAATGACTAATTTTTAGGGTGATCACACCACAAATAATCATTAACACACCAGCAATACGACCAAACGTAGCGGCATCACCGTAAAATAATATACCCACTAAAAACGTACCAGCGGCCCCAATACCTGTCCACACCGCATATGACGTACCCATAGATATTTGCTTTTGCGCTAACCACAGCATAAAGCCACTCGCGACCATAAATGCAACGGCAACTGCTATACCCTGCCAACGAGTTTCAGGGGTTTGAGAGATTTTTAACCCTATAGGCCAACCAATCTCAAGTAACCCTGCAATAATTAAATACATCCACGCCATTAAACATCTCTCTTTTTCAATATCACTTCATACAAATCGTGACGGCGATCTTTTAAGTTACGCACTGTCCCTTCACTGTGAAGAATTTTTAACTTATCCATATCTAAGTCGCTAAATAATAACATTTCTGTATTGGTGGTGGCTTCATTTAGTGTCGCATCATGTGGAAATGAAAAGTCCGATGGGGTTAGTACTGCCGACTGTGAAAACTGCACATCTAAGCTTTCTACTTCAGGTAAGTTACCCACAGAGCCTGCAATAACCACATAACATTCGTTTTCAATGGCACGTGCTTGGGCACAATGGCGTACACGCAAGTAACTATTTTTGGTGTCGGTCCAAAATGGCACAAATAAAATATCCAAACCTTGGGTGGCCAAAATACGTGACAACTCAGGAAACTCAACATCGTAACAAATTTGAATACCAACCCGGCCTGCATCTGTATCGAATACAGCAATTTTATCGCCGCCTTGAATAACCCAGTCATTATGTTCATGTGGGGTAATATGAATTTTACGTTGCTCGTCTATTTTGCCGCTGCGGTGGCATAAATAACTAACGTTATATATTTTATCGTCTTCGGCAAGCGGCATTGAGCCGGTAATAATGTTGGCGTTGTATTCTATCGCCATACGCGACATGGCGTTTTTAAAGGTTTCTGTGTATTCGGCTAAATAACGAATTGCCTCAGTTTGATTACTTTGCTCGGTTAATCCCATTAGTGGCGCATTAAAAAACTCCGGGAATAAAATAAAATCGCTTTTGTAATCAGATACCGTATCAACAAAGTATTCAACTTGCTTAAGCATTTCTTCTACGGATTCAACACAGCGCATTTGCCACTGCACAGCCCCTACCCGCACGATTGATTTAGTTGACTCAATAACGGTGTCGGTTGGCTCATACATAATGTTATTCCACTCAAGTAATGTGGCATAACCGACCGATTCCTGATCTTCAGGTAAGTATTTTTTCAATAATCGTTTAACCTGAAAGTCATTAGCTAATTGAAAGCTGAGTATGGGATCGTATAACTCTTTTTGATCGACCTTTGCAATGTATTCCATTGGGGTCATTTCACTACTGTGATTGTAATAACGCGGAATACGCCCCCCCGCCAAAATAGCGCGTAAATTATACTGACGACACAATTCTTTTCGCGCATCATATAAACGACGCCCTAAACGCATGCCACGGTATTGCTCACTAATGGCAACATCTAAACCGTATAAAGCATCCCCTGTGGTGTCGCTAAATACACGGTCGTGGCCGTCGGCAATATCTTCATAGGTATGCGGGTTTGAAAAACGCGCATAATCTACCTGTACACTCAGCGCTAAACCCACCAGCACGCCGTCATCCACAATACCTATTTGCCCTTCAGGGAACTGATCGATGAGTCTAAAAATAGTATGGCTTGGCCATGCGCCGCCTAGGTCGGGGTAAGCTTCGTCCATCAAGGTTTTAATTTGTGGGTATTGCTCTCGGGTTAAGTTACAAATTTCAAGATGGGTTTTTTCTGCCGACATACGCAACTCCTTGGGGCATGTAAGAATCAAAAAAGCTGAACACATGCTCAGCTTTATTAGGTTTATGCGTTTTTATTCGCGCTGTGCGCTACTTTAAACTGCGATAAAAAAGTGTGGTTACGCGCTCTTTAGGTAACCAATTTGCATATTCAAGGCCAAGTTCTGACAATGGGTCTGCTTTAAGTACCTGCTCTAAACTGGCGTCATTTTGCATTGCTTTTAGCATAACATCTTTCGCTTTTTGCACCAGCTTACGATACGTTATCAGTCCTGAACGGTCACTTAGTGGGCCATGACCGGGAATAACTTGGGTTTTATCATCAATCTGATTAATAACATCATCAACCGCCGCTAATACACCGTCAACACTGCCACCACTGTCTACATCAACAAACGGGAGGCTACCAAAGTTAAAATAAATGTCTCCCATATGCACAATATTATCATTATTGAAAAAAATCACCGCATCGCCATCGGTGTGAGCATGTTGATAATGCACAACATGCGCTTGCTCATTATTAAAGTGCAGTGTTAAATCATGACCAAAACTAATCCGTGGTAGGTAATCAGACCCTTCGCCATGTTTTTCTTTTAAGCGTTTATGTACATTATTGTGGGCAATAACATGAGCACCGGCTTTAGCAAAATTTTCGTTACCCCCGGTGTGATCGCCATGATGGTGGGTGTTAATTACAAACTCAGCACTGCCAGGTTTTAAATCGCTAATGGTTTTTTTAATATCGTCTGAGAGTTTGGCAAACTGATCATCAATAATATATATGCCATCATCCCCTACGCTGGCGGCAATGTTACCGCCTTGTCCATATAGAACATACACATGTTCGCTCAGCTGCTTAGCTGAAACTGGGTTGTCATCCGCTGCCGCGTAGTTACTTAGTAGTAAAGTCGTTATTAATGCCGGTAGTAATTTTTTCATTGTTGTAACCCTATAATTAATAATCATGGTTATAAAACGTGGTAGCGACTTATTTAGCTCACTCTGCACCCAAAGCTAGTCGCTCATCGGCACTATTTCAATTTGATGCATGAATGTTTGCGGTAACAATGGGGTGTGCTTACCCTCTACATATTCATCAAAGCCAGCTCGATAAAATTCAGAAAGTGGGTGACCTGATTGCCCACCTGGCACAGTTAAAATAGCACTTTCTAAATGTCCAGGTTGGGCAATAAATCGCTGTGATGCACCAAAACCGCGTTTTTGCACCGCTGGCATATAACTATCACCAAACCCCGGCGCTGTTGGCATGTTAAGTAACTTACTCAGCATCGGTATTTGTTTAGCAAATGGGTGTTCAATTGTTAATTCGTTTACTTTACCCCATTGCCAGTTTTGAATGTTGTTACCAAACTTTGTTGTTAACTGTGCGAGAGTTTGCTCAAAGGCTCCCTGTAATTGTTGCTCCCAATTAGTAAACTGCGGATTAACCCAACTTGTTGGCTGCGCCTTTATTAACTGCCAAACAGCGGGCTCTAAATCACGTTTCACATATTTTAATGTGCCATCTTGCTGGTTGAGTGTTGTCTCAATACTGCTAAATAAAATATTTATCAATTCATCACGATACGTCTTTACTAAGGTATACCCTATTGATTGCGGGCAAGCGCATTGCTGCCAGTTTTCGAGGGCATTTATGTGATCTTTATAACGCGCGGGCTGCTTTTTTAACTGCTCAAGCAATAAGGCATGCCAAGGCATTAAAAATCGTGCTTGGTTATCTAACTGCAACTGATAAAAATCACTTTCATTAAAGCGTTGTTTTTCAAATAGCCTATCGCGAATTTGCGTTGCACGGGCTCCAAGCGCATAGCCGCCATTACCAAAACGTGCATTATCCTCAGCAGAAACCACTCGCGAATTCCCTGTCCATAGGCGCCCACTCTGAGGGTTTTTAACAAACGGGCGAATAACTTCATTTTGCTGCCAAGTTGCTGAATACTCATTTTCATTAATGGCTAACTCACTGGGTGCTGTTCGCGCAGGAATACCACCCATGTGTTTCCAAGCGGCACTGCCTTGGCTATCTACCACCATTAAGTTTTGTACTGGAATACCCACGTTACTTGCAATGTTAAGGGCATCATCCACTGTTTCAGCCTGCTCAAGCTGCAACAATTGCATATCAACGGCATACGGCTGATGCGCTGCCCAACTTAATGCATAAGGCTGATTGTTGATGTATTTAACAGGGCCATACTCGCTTAGCGTTAATGGATAGGTTTCACTGTTGCCATTAGGTAAGGCAATCACTTCATTTACTTGCCACGTTTTACTGCTATCAGTTAATGCCACCCAGTCGGCTGTATCTATATAACCATTAGTAAATCCCCATGCAATTTTATTATTACTGCCAACCACAATGGCAGGCGCCCCTGGTAACGAAACACCGGTTACTTGATAAGCTTGATTGTCATGGGTGTAATTAAGTTGTGCGCGATACCAAATAACCGGCACCGCCATTGATAAATGCATATCATCTGAAAGCATCGCAGCTTGGGTATTAGTTAAGTCTGCGGTTACTGCCCAGTTATTACTGCCTACTTCTAAATTAGCGGTAATAGTTTTAATCGCCGCTAATGACTGCGTTGGTAACTGGGGTATAGTTTGGGTATAAGGTGTTAAAACACTGCCATCTAATGCTGCTTGGTATTGGCTTGGTTGAGTTAAAAATTCAACCATTTTTGCGCCGTATTGCTGCTGTATTTGAATTAAAGCTTGGTCGCGTTCAAAGGTGGCGGTTTGTAAGTCTAGGTACATGCTAAAAATAACTAACAGGCTATCTTCACTTTGCCATGGCTGTTGCTCAGCCCCTGTGAGTAAGTATTCAAAGCTTGGGTACCCTACTTGCGCAAGTCCTTCGTTTACTCCTTGAGCATAACTTTTTAGTAGTTGCTTATCGGCTTCAGGGAGAGTTTTTAAAATAGCTTGGCTACGTTTACGTAATTGATGAAAGCGCATTTTTTTATCAAGAGCAAGCGCAGCTTTACCAAATAGCTCACTGAGCTCACCAGCGGCATTACGTCTAAGTAAATCCATTTGAAAAAAGCGGTCTTGCCCGTGGGCATAACCTAAGCCATAGGCAGCTTCGTGGCGAGTTGCTGCAGTAATAACAGCTTGGCCAAGGGTATCTCGAGCAACTTTAACAGGCTGTGTCACCGCATCGCTTCGACCTTTACCATCAAGGGTAGGTAAACTTAAGGTCAAAACGCCGTAAACAATGGCAGTACCAGCGAGCGCTAAAACCACAACAACCAATAGCAACCGCTTGATTACTTTAAACATAAACATACCCTGCAACTATTTCAATAAACTATTATTAGCATATATTCATAATCGTTCTATTAAAAACGCTACGAAAAGCGGGTAAAGGGTGAAATAAACATCAAAATCCACGATAATACACAGTTCATGTATTGTGCAGACCTAGTTGAGATCAAAATGACTGAAAAAACATTTATTAAAGGTAAAGACCGCGATTTAGAGTCGTCTATCTCTACCATGCAAAACAAGCTAAAAGCGCTAAATATTAATATTGAAGAAGCGCTATGGCTTAACCCTGTAGCAAACTGTTATTCAGTTCATATAAAAGATAGCGACTGTGGTGTGATGTTTACTAACGGTAAAGGTGCCACTGATAAAGCCTCTATCGCTTCTGCGTTAGGTGAATATTTTGAGCGCTTAAGCTGTAACTACTTTTTTGCTGATTTTTACTTAGGTGAAGAATTTGCCAATGGTGACTTTACCCATTATCCGAACGAAAAATGGTTTAAAGTAGCAGAAGATGAAGTACCACAAGGGATTATGGATGAGAGCTTATGGGATTACTTCGACCCAGAGCGTGAATTAACCGCTTCACACCTTTATGACTTTAATTCTGGCAATTTTGAACGTGGTATTTGTACTGTACCTTATACTCGCCAGCGCGACGGCCAAGAAATTTATATTCCGGTGAACGTGATTGGTAATATTTTTGTATCCAATGGTATGAGTGCTGGTAATACTAAATTTGAAGCCCGTGTACAGGGGTTATCTGAGGTATTTGAACGCGCTATTAAAAACCGTATTATTGCCGAAGGCATTAGCTTACCTATCGTGCCTGAAGAAATAGTAAAACAATACCCTAAAATTCATGAAGCCTGTGAAGAACTTCGTAGCCATGGTTTCCATTTACGTATTGCGGATGCCTCACTTGGCGGTAAATACCCTGTAATGAGTGTTACGCTAATCAACCCAGTAGATGGCTCTGTATTTGCTTCTTTTGGTGCTCACCCTTCATTTGAAGTAGCGCTAGAGCGTACCGTTACCGAATTACTGCAAGGTCGTCGCCTAGATCAACTAGACGTATTCCAACCTGCTACTTTTGACAACGACGAAGTGGCCACACCTGAAAACATTGAACTGCACTTTATTGATTCAAGCGGTTTAATTTCACATGACTTTTTCCGTTCTGAAGCTGACTTTGAATTTGTACATTGGGACTTTAGTGGCTCAACTGAGCAAGAATATAACTTCTGTACTGATTTAATTCACAGCATGGGCCATGATATCTACATCATGGATTACACCCATTTAAATGTGTATGCATGTCGTATTTTAGTGCCTGGCATCTCTGATATTTATCCGGTAGATGAGCTTATTTGGCGTAATAATAACGAAGGGGCTAAATTCCGTGAAACCTTCCTATCACTAGATCAGTATGACACTGAGCAACTGATGGAAATTTACGATAGCTTAGAAGAAGCTGGCCACAGCGATATTATTCGCGCAGCTGAATTTATTGGCTTAGCAACTGATGCTGACACGCCTTGGCATACCCTACGCATTGGTGAACTGAAAGCGCACCTGTGCTTAGCGGCAGGTAGCGAAGAAGCGATTGATTGGGTTGACTGGATTTTACATACCGGCCAAGTTAATGAAGATGCGATGCGTCATTTCCGTTGTTTAAAAGCAATCCTGGAAATTAAATATGATGACGAACGTGAGTATGCAAGCTACCAAGACGCTTTAGGGCTTATGTTTGGCGCTAACAATGTAACCCTAGCGATTGAGATTGCAGAAGGTCGCACACGCTTTAACGGCTTAACCTTCCCAGGTTTATCGCTTGAAGGCTTTAAAAAGCATGCCGCATTACTGGATGGCTACCGTAAGTTACATGTTGCGAAACAGCAGCATTGGGCACGAGAAGTCAGTGATTCATAATATCTGAGCTTGTTTAAAGTTAAAAAGAAAATGGCGCATATTTCACTGCGCCATTTTTGTTTCTGGTGTTAATTAGCTATAGTTAAGCTTTCTATATTAACAATTTAATTACACCCTATGTGGCAACAGCGTAAAAGTAAACGCACATCTGTTTATAATCTTAAACTTACCTTTTTATTTGCAATCAGTTTAATTGTAATAACAAGCTTAGTGCTTGATCGGCTGAACTATAATCGTGCAAAAGATGCTTACCGTTTACAAGTACTTTCTCAAGTAAGCACCTACAGAGCCCAGCTTGAAGCTACTTTAGTCTCGAATATTCAGTTAATACGTGGTTTGGCTGTAGCCGTTGCTGCCGAGCCTAATTTGAGCCAAACACGTTTTGGGCAAATTGCCGCTCCGCTGTTTAACACCTCTAACGAACTACGTAATATTGGTGCTGCACCTAACATGGTCATCACAATGACCTACCCGCTTAAAGGGAATGAAAAAGCTATTGGACTCAATTTTTTAGAAAATAAAGCGCAACGCGATGATGCTATTAAAGCACGCGACACTAATACTATTGTAATGGCTGGGCCGCTCACGTTAGTCCAAGGTAGTGAAGCTTTGATTGCACGAGTGCCGGTTTATTTACCTGAAGACCAATCTTTTTGGGGGCTGCTTTCTGTAGTGCTCGATATAGAGAAAGTCTATAACAACGCAGGGATTTTCGAATTACAAAAAAAATACACTGTTGCTATTCAAGGGCGTAACGGGTTAGGTAAACAAGGTGAGTTTTTCTTTGGCGACCCAACAATTACCAGCCAAAATCCGCTTGAGTTTAGCCTAAACTTCCAAGGCGGAGCTTGGCAGCTCTATGTAGTGCCAAAAACAGGTTGGCAGCCAGCATCGTCGTCTATCTGGCCATTACGTATCGTTATCATTGTTATTTTGAGTTTACTTATTTTTGCATTTTTATTGTTTTTAAAAATGCTCAATAGAGAACACGAAAACGAAAAAATGCTCGAGGTAATGAGTAACCTAGCGCAAGTGGGTGCATGGTCATTTAATTTAGAAAAAAACAGGTGTTTTGGTCAGACATGACCAAAAAGATATTTGAATACCCTTTAGATAAGCAACCTAAATGGTCATCCGATTTATATTATTTTAAAGAAGGTAAAAGCAGAGATAAGGCAGCTGAACTAATTACTAGGGCGGTTAAATATGGTGAAAGTTACGAAGCCGAACTAGAAGTTATTAATGCCAAAGGCGAAGTGATTTGGGCGCTAATACATGGAGAAGCAGAGCATAAAAATGGGCGTTGTATTAGAATATTCGGCTCATTACAAAATATTGATGCCCGTAAAAAGGTAGCAATAGAAGATCAAAAAATAGCTCGCTTTAACGAAACCTTAGCATCGCTAACTATTAGCGATCACATATTAAATGGCAAATTAAGCGAATCAAAAGAGCTTATAACTCGTGCGGTGTGCCGTGCACTTAAAGTGAATACTGTGAGTATTCGCGTGTTTGATAAGCATAAAACTCAGCTGAGTCCTATTGCAAGCTATAGCCAAAATAACAGTGATAACAATACCCCTTGGCGCCAGCAAGATATCCCTGATTTTTTTACCAGCTTAGAGAACAAAGCCGTTTTTAGCGCCCAGAACGCTCAGCAACAAGCTTCCCTCGCCCCTATAGCAAAAAGCTATCTAGAGCCATCATCCATTAAAGCAATGCTCTGTGTGATGATCCCCGCGGGCAGCGGCTCTATAGGTGTGGTGTGCGCAGAGCAAGCAACCGTTAGAGCATGGACGCAAAACGAAGAAGGTTTTTTAATTGCCATCGGGGCATTAATAGGAAGTCTTCACTCTAGTGAACAACGCATAGAGACTGAAGCAGAATTAGTCAAAGCAAAAGAAGCCGCAGAACAAGCTGTGATTGCTAAAAGTGAGTTTTTAGCTAGCATGAGTCATGAAATTCGTACCCCGATGAATGGGGTTTTAGGCATGCTTAACCTTATTCAAACGACCTCGCTTGATCAGCAGCAACGTCACCATATCAAACTGGCTCAATCGTCAGCGGAATCTCTATTAGGAATTATTAATGATATCTTAGACTTTTCTAAAATAGAAGCTGGTAAGTTAGACATAGAAAACATTCAATTTAATCTACCCAAACTACTCGGTGAAATTGTTGAGTCGTTTGCGCTCAAGGCCGAAAGTAATAACACCCAATTAATTTTAGATACTACGCATGTAAGCACCAGTGAGATTGTGTGCGATCCAAATAGGTTGCGACAAATTTTAAATAACTTGATTGCCAATGCCATAAAGTTCACCCAAAACGGACAAGTACTGGTAACCGCTACCATAGAAAAAACTATCGACAATACGACTTTAGAATGCGCGATAATTGATACCGGCATTGGTATTAGTTTAGATAAGCAAAAACAGTTGTTTGACTCTTTTACTCAAGCTGATGCATCAACAACGCGGCAATATGGCGGCACTGGTTTAGGTTTGGCAATAGTTAAGCAGCTGTGCGAACTCATGGGAGGCGAAGTAAGTGTAAATAGCTTACCCAATGAAGGCAGCACCTTTGCTTTTTCAGTCAAAATTACCTCAGTGATAGACCAAGCATTTGATTTAGATTGCCAACATATACAAGCAAAGCGGATCCTGATTGTTGATAATAGTGAAATGAATGCCACCATCACCGAGAAGCAATTAATGCTATGGGGCGCAGATGTCAGCGTAGTGTGCGACTATGAAGAGGTTGAAACTTATATCAGTAACCATCAACAAATGCCCCCAGATGTGGCAATTATTGACAGTAGCTTTTTGGAGCCTGTAGCACACCCTCAGGCTGAAAAGCTGAAACATTTTTTAGAGAAAAGCCACATTTTGATTATGGCTCCAATGAGTTCTTCAAAAAGCAGTTTATTTTATGGAGACAAGGAAACTGCCTTAATTTTTAAACCACTCACCGCTATTGGTTTATATGACACGCTGGTAAAAGGAACATTGGCAGAACAACCCAAAGAGGTAGAGCTCTCTGCGATGAATACCCCGAAAAAAGCGAAAGGCCATGTATTGTTAGTTGAGGATAACAAAGTAAATCAAGTGGTTGCCGGTGCATTATTAAAACAAGCCGAGCTCACTTTTGATATTGCAGAGGATGGCGAGGATGCACTAACTAAATTAAACCAAGCAACTGCAAACACTTATCAACTTATTCTAATGGATTGCCAAATGCCTATTATGGATGGTTACCAAGCAACCATGGCTATTAGAGAGGGCCTTGCGGGTCAAGAGAATCGAGCCATTCCCATTATTGCTCTTACGGCTAATGCAATGCACGGAGATAAAGAGAAGTGCTTAAACGCTGGTATGAATGACTATTTAAGTAAGCCTCTCGATGGCCCCGCTATGCATGCTAAATTGCAACAATGGCTTAGCGCTAAATAACAGTGTAAGCTTAAAATAGAATCGATGAAGTAAGGGATATTATGCAGTTATCAGTTGAACAACAAAGAGTTATTGGCTGTTTATTGGAAAAGCAAACAACAACGCCTGAACATTACCCGCTATCATTAAATGCTTTAACGAATGCCTGTAACCAAAAATCAAACCGCGCTCCTGTGCTCGACTTAAGTCAACAGCAAGTTCAGGCGACTATCGCCGAGCTAATCGACTTGCGCATAGTAACAGAAGATGAAGGCCTCAGTGGCCGCGTATCTAAGTACGACCATCGCTTTTGTAATACCCCATTTAGCCACTTACAATTTAACGCACAACAACGCGCTATTATTTGTTTATTATTATTGCGAGGTGCCCAAACACCTGGTGAATTAAAAACCCGTTGCGCTCGCTTAGCTGATTTTAACAATGTTGACGACGTTGAAGCAGCGCTTGCACAATTGATTGAAAATAGCCATGTTAAGAAGCTACCTCGTGAGTCTGGTAAACGTGATAGTCGTTATATCCATTTATTTGCAGCTCCTTCTTCAGAGAACGATGACCCTGTAGCAACACAAACCATGACAGACGAGCTAGAAAACCGAGAGCTCAATGACCTACTCGCTGAAATTGACGAACTAAAAGCTCAACTTAAACAAATAAAAGAGTATATAGGGCTTTAATTGTGTAATTTGAAATCACATAATAGCTATTCTTTTTTGAGCATTAAAACTTTTTAACTTTAAGGAGCGGGCCATGCGCGCCGAAATTATGGCTGAGATGAAAGTTCAGCCTAGTATTGATGTAAACGCTGAAATTAAACGCCGAATAGACTTTATTAAAGCACGTTTAAAAGCCGCATACTCAACCTCACTGGTACTGGGTATTAGTGGTGGCGTAGACTCATCAACCTGTGGCCGATTATGCCAACTTGCTATTAATGAACTTAATCAAGAGCACCAAGACACACAGTATCAATTTATTGCTGTGCGCTTACCGTATGGAGTGCAAGCAGATGAAAGCGAAGCACAAATGGCGGTTGATTTTATTAAGCCCAGCACCCGTATGACAGTTAATATTCAGCCTGCAACCGACGCACTGCATGAGCAAACGATGGCAACTTTAGCTGGCAATAATCAGCCATTGCCAACACAAGAAAAAATAGACTTTATTAAAGGCAATGTGAAAGCACGCCAACGCATGATTGCACAATATGAAATTGCTGGGTTTTGCCAAGGGCTCGTTGTAGGTACCGACCATAGCGCCGAAAACATTACTGGTTTTTATACTAAGTTTGGCGATGGCGCCTGCGATTTAGCCCCTTTGTTTGGTCTATCTAAACGTCAGGTTAGAGCATTGGCAGCAGCATTAGGTGCACCTGCTTTGTTAGTTGAAAAAGCACCTACTGCCGATTTAGAAAGTGATAGACCAGGTTTAACTGACGAGGAAGCACTAGGCTTAAGCTATGAAGAAATTGATGACTTTTTAGAAGGTAAACCAGTCTCTGAGCATGTGGAGCAAACACTGATTGCAATTTACCAACGCACGCAACATAAGCGCCAGCCTATTCCAACAATATATGATGCTTTTTAAATCAATATTATAAGTGTGATTTAACTGATCGAGCCGCTTATATTTTACGTAAAAATGGCGTGAAAATAAGTGGCTTAAATTTTAACGGTTAACCTTAACGCTTGCCAACAGAGAGTTTTATATTTTATGACCCCCCCTATTTTGATTACTGGTGCAGGACAACGTATAGGACTTGCGCTTGCACAGCATTTTATAGCCCAAGGGCAAGCGGTCATTATTACTTATCGTACCCGCCATAAAGCGGTAGATTTGCTAGAACAACAAGGGGCGATCTGTCTTTATGCTGACTTTAGTTCTGATGAGGGTATTAATACTTTTATTACATTACTTAAAGCACAGACTGACTCACTAAGCGCGATAATTCATAATGCATCAAGCTGGGACTGCGAAGCTAACAACCCTCAGTTTGAGCAGCTGTTTGACAATATGATGCGCATTCATGCAAAAACACCGTACTTGGTAAACTTACGCTGTGCAGATTTACTATTAAATTATCAGGCGTCTCATGCAAAGCCCGCTGACATTATTCATCTAACTGATTACGTAGTGGAAACTGGTAGCCCAAAACACTTAGCCTATGCGGCCAGTAAAGCCGCCTTGGATAACTTAACCAAATCATTTAGTGCTAAATATGCACCGAATATTAAAGTGAATTCAGTCGCACCATCATTAATTATTTTTAATCAACATGATGATGAGCAATACCGAGCAAAAACATTGAAAAAATCATTAATGGGCATAGAACCTGGATGCCAAGAAATTATCAATAGTATTGACCTACTACTGAACAGCCATTACATCACAGGCCGCGCTTTACCTGTTGATGGTGGTCGCCATCTTAAGTAAGTCATCTAATAAAACTGAGAAACTTATGCATAATGAATTAAAAGAAAGCTATCAAAAAATTATAACCGCGGTAGGTGAGGATGCAGAACGCGAAGGGTTGCTAGACACCCCAAAACGCGCAGCAAAAGCGATGGAGTACCTAACTCAAGGGTACCGCCAAACGCTTAACGAAATCACGAATAATGCCGTGTTTACCTCAGATGCTGACGACATGGTATTGATACAAGATATAGAGCTTTACTCTATGTGTGAGCATCACTTATTACCATTTATTGGTCGTTGCCACATTGCTTATATTCCTGATGGCAAAGTATTAGGTTTATCTAAGTTTGCACGTATTGTGGATATGTTCTCTCGCCGTTTTCAAATTCAAGAGCAACTTACCCATCAAATTGCCAAAGCGGTCGAGGAAGTAACTGGTGCCAAAGGTGTAGGCGTCATTGTTGAAGCAAAGCACATGTGTATGATGATGCGTGGCGTAGAAAAACAAAACTCAAGTATGCGTACCTCGGTTATGCTTGGTAACTTTAGAGCCGATCCGAAAACACGTAATGAGTTTTTACAGCTGATCAAAGGATAATGTATGGCAAACGCAATAATTAATGTAACTAACTTACGACTACGCACGTTTATTGGTTTTAACCCTGATGAACGAGAGAAAAAACAAGATGTAGTTATTAATTTAGAAATTCATTATCCGGCAGATCAAGCTTGTGAAACAGATGAAGTAGAGCAAGCACTTAACTACAAAGTAATAACTAAAGAAGTGATTAGCTTAGTTGAGCAAGGCCACTTTTTATTGCTAGAAAAGCTAGTTGCTGAAATTCTTGCTGTTTGCCACTCACATCCAAGTGTAAATTATGCCAAAGCCCGGGTGGATAAACCCCATGCGCTGCGCTTTGCAGACTCCGTGTCGCTAACTCTCGACTGGCACAAATAATCCAACGGCAAGGGCTATTACAGCTAAATAACGTAGCCCTTTGCCGAGTGTTACCAGCACTAAAAACATACTAAAGCGCACTTTAAACACGCCGCCAATAACGGTTAGTGGATCGCCAACAATAGGTAACCACGCGAACAGTAAGCTATATACCCCATATTTATTAAACTGCTTTTGGGCTTTTTCAAGTCCTTTTTCAGATACTGGAAACCATTTTTTATCTTTAAAACGCAATGCCTGTGTTCCCAACCAATAATTAACGCAACTGCCTAATACATTGCCTAAAGTTGCCGAAAGCCAAATTAATCCTAGGTGAGTATTGCCTTGTACTATCATGCCGCCCATTAACACTTCAGACGAGCTGGGTAATAAGGTAGCCGAAATAAAGGCAGTTAAAAATAAGGTGATATAAAGCATGTTACTCTTATGGCTAACAATAAAACGAGGGAATAACGCTGATAAGCTAATAACCTACAGCAAGCGTAATACGCCGCAGCTTTGCAATCTTACAAACAAAGCCTTGGCTAGATTGCATGGCTGTTATTTTATTAAATTTAAACTCAGCGGATAATTAAATTCTTTACCATCATTAGCTTTTACGCTAGCAATAATAACCATCACAAATGAGAAAATCGCTACCATTGGTAACAAAATCAAACCAATCACTGCAAAAATAAGTAAAAAACACACAAAATAAGCTATAGCCATAGTGATCTGAAAATTAAGTGCTTTTTTACCATGCACATCAACTATAGGCATTTCATCTTTTTTAATCAGCCAAATAATCAATGGGCCTAATACTGAGCCAAACGGGATGATAAACCCTGCCAGCGCACTTAAATGACATAACATAGCCCATGTTCTGTCATCTTTATTCACCACTTTAATCTCTTGATTTTGTTCCATAACACTCTCCCTTATCGTTTTTATTTTGCGCTAAAATGACATTCATACTCATTAGCCACCTTAATGTAAATGCTTATTTATCCAATGCAAAGCATTTGTGTATATTTAAAAATAAAAAAGACGCAGCCAATAGCTGCGCTTGTTTGTTTTGCCTGTATCAATTACTTATTAACACCCGCTAAATCAAGCATAAACGCATAGTTAAGTGCCGTGTCTTCCAAACGCTTAAAACGACCTGACGCCCCTCCATGCCCTGCTTCCATATCAATTTTAAACAGTAGCTTGTTATCATCGGTTTTGTAATCTCGCAGCTTAGCCACCCACTTGGCAGGCTCAAAATATTGTACCTGCGAATCATGTAAGCCTGTTGTTACTAGCATATTAGGGTAGTCTTGCTTGCTTACTTGATCATACGGTGAATACGACAACATATACTCATAGTATGCTTTTTCGTTAGGGTTACCCCACTCACCGTATTCGTTAGTTGTCAGAGGAATGCTCTCATCTAGCATAGTGGTTACTACATCAACGAAAGGGACTGCCGCTACTATGCCTTTATAGAGCTCAGGCGCTTGATTTGCTACAGCGCCCATTAATAAACCACCAGCACTGCCACCTTGAGCAAAAATTAGCTCTTTATCGCCATACCCTTGGGCTACCAATGATTTAGTAACATCTACGAAGTCATTAAAGGTATTCTTTTTAGTCAGTAATTTACCCGCGTCATACCAAGGACGCCCTAACATTTGCGAACCACGAATATGCGCAATGGCAAATACAAAACCACGGTCAAGCAAACTTAACCGCGTACTAGAAAAGGTAGGATCCATGGTCGCTCCATACGAGCCATAACCATATTGTAGCAACGAATTGGTGCCATCTTTTTTAAACATGTCTTTACGATAAACTAAGCTCACAGGAACTTTAATGCCATCTCGAGCCGTTACAAACAGTCGTTCTGATGCGTAGTTATCTGCACTAAAGTCACCCAACACTGTTTGCTGTTTTAATAATGCTTTTTCGCCAGTGGCCAAATTAACATCATAAGATGAACCCGGCGTCGTCATACTGGTGTAATAAACACGCAGCGTATCGCTGTTTAATTCGTTATTACCGTACGCATTAATTGTGTACGCACTGTCGTTAAAGCTTAGTGGTAACTCTTTGCCTGATATTAAATTACGCGCAATCAGTGTTGATTGTCCCATTTCACGTTGTTGGTATACTAAGTAGTCATCAAATAACTCAACGTCTTCGAGTTTAATATCCTCGCGGGCAGGGATCACACTCTGCCAATTTGCTTTATCACCGGCTTTATCAATATCAACTTTCATAAGCTGAAAGTTAACCGCATTTAAATTAGTCACAATGTAATAAGTATTGCCTAATTTTGAAATGCTGTATTCAAGGTTGGCTTCACGCTCAATTAAACGCTTTGGCTTAGCATTTACATCATCTGCACTAAGCACTGACAAACCCGATGCATCAGTACTGCTATGCCAAATATAAATTTCTGAGCCGTCTTTGCTCTTGCTCATACCAGTGTAATAGCTTGTGTCTGTTTCTTCGTAAACCAGCTCATCATCGCTTTGTGGTGTACCAAGCGTATGACGATAAACTTGATAACCAAGTAAGGTTTGCGCGTCTTTTTTGATGTAATACACCGTTTTATTGTCGTTCGCCCACACAACATAACCACTCGTACCTTCAAGCGTGTCATCTAATAATTTACCAGTGCTTAAATCTTTAATTTTTATGTTGTAAACACGGCGACTTACCGTATCTTCACCATACGCCATTAAGTTATCACTTGGGCTTACATTAAGACCACTAACTGCAAAATAGTCATGACCTTTAGCTAGTTCATTGACGTCTAAAATAACGTCCTGATCGGTGCCTGCAAAATCACTACTGCGCAAGTAAGTAGCATACTCATTATCGCCGCGAGTTTGCGACGAATAATAATAGTTACCTTTTTTAACTGGCACTGAATCATCATCTTTTTGAATTCGCCCTTTTAGCTCTTCAAATAAACTACTTTGCAGTGTTTTAGTATGCGCAAGCATTTCATCTGTGTAAGCATTTTCAGCCTCAAGGTAACTAATTACCTCAGGAGCTTTACGCTCATCATCACGCATCCAATAATAATTATCGATACGCGTGTCGCCATGGACTGTCATTTTATACGGTACTTTCTTCGCAATAGGCGGCATGACTGCGTTTTGAGCAGCTGCGTTTTCAATTTTTGCTGATTGCTCAACGTCAGGAGCTTTGTTACATCCCCCTAAAATAGCTAAGGAAATAAAAGTAAGAACAAATGGGGTATGTTTCATTGATTGGAATCTCTGTAGTTATTATTTTTATTAAATATACCTAATATTTAATAGCACGGAGATTTAGTTTGTGAAGCTATGTAAAAAGGGAGCCGAAGCTCCCTTTAAATAACATTTAAGTTAATACACTACTTTTGCTTACGACGACGCATAAATGCAAACGGCGCAACTAGTAATGTTAGCCAAGCTAATGAGCCTGACGAGCTTTTCTTCGCTGGCTCTGGAGTAACAACTACAGGTGGTACTACTTTCGCTGTAATACTTACCGCTACCATTACAGGTTCAGATACATTACCACGAACATCAATCGCAACAACTTCCATTTCTGCAGATGTATCACCCGCTAATAAAGTGGTATCTGCAACCACAATTTGACCTTCTGCATCAACAGCAAGACCAAGGTTTGTATTAGATTGAACATAGTACTCTGAAATAGCTAAGTCTAAGTCTGATTCTTCAATGGTAAGCGCACCTACTACAGTTCCATCAGCTGCATCTTCAGAAACACTAAACTCACCACCAACCAGCATTGGTGCTTCAACGTCTGGTAACTCTAGGTCTTCAGCTGCCATTACTTTAATAATGTTAGTACCTGAACCTTGCGATAATGCAAACGGGCCGCTTGCAGAAACAACCGCTTTCTCACCAGGTTTAAGTGAAGAAATTGCTTCACCTGTCTCATAAGAGGTCATTTCAACTGCTGGTTGTACGCCAAATACTGTTGAACCTGTTACGCTGTCTGTTTCACTGTAAACACCAGTTTGGTAACTAGGGTAGCCTACCGATACTTTGAAGTTCATTTGCTCACCAAGAAGCGAAGCATCAATATTCATTAACTCTGAACAGCCTGAGAAAGTAACTGTGTCTTCACCTGCAGCATGGAAAAGCGGCGTACCCCATTGCCATGCATCATTACCAGCGCCATCAGTCATACCAATTAATGTGCGGCTACGACCTGGGAATGCAGTTGAGCGACCACGGTCATTTAAGTTTTGCATGAACTGATCAGATACACCGTCATTGTTGGTATCTATTTCAATTCTATAACCCGCTTGGAAAGTATGAGTTAACGGATCGCGTAGTTGTATTGATGACGTAATATAAATTCCTGAATCACAGAAATCTGCATTGAATGCAGAGAATGTAGTAGACAGGATATTAAACTCAGCATCTTCAACTGATTTTTCTGTCCCCATTGCAACAATACTTTCAGCTTGTGGAGAAATTTCAGTTTGACCTGTATTTTCAATAACCAATGCCATTTCATTGTTAACAATTTCAGGTGAGTAGCTCAACTGAGTCGCAGCTTTTGGCATTGCATGATAAACAACATGTAAATCGTGATCGCCATCTGTAGATGCATCATCAAATACTAACGCACCATCAAACTCTACTGATGTTAATGCAGCGCTTCTTGCTGCAATATCCTCTGCACTGAATGGATTTTCCAATTCCCATGCAGGTAATTTACTTGGATCAACTGTCATTGTAATGTCAAAGTTAATCGCTTGACCTGCCGGTACTGTTATAGATTCAGGGAAATCCCAACTAACTGCGCCCGTATCAATATCATTTTGGTAACGTGCCTCTGTGCGAAGGTTATAAGTTTTTGCATCTGCAGAGAAGTTCTTAACCGTCACTGTTTTAGTAATTGAACCTGATTCAGCTAAACTTACTAAACCATAAGATAGTGCAGCTTGTTTAGTGTCAAACTCACTATTATGAACCCATGCAGCAACTGGCAAGTTAGCCGCCTTAGTCACATCAACTAAACCAGCGCCTATCATACTTATTGGCGCAAGCTCTGAATCAGGATTAATCGCTAGAGGCTCATTAGTTACGTTTAAGTTTGCTGCATTCATGATTGTTGCTTTAATCTCAAACGCATTACGCTCTGGATGCGCTTCACGGATCATTGCAACAGCGCCTGCTGTAATTGGGCCAGAGAAAGATGTGCCTGAAACAGGGTTTGTGCCTGTTTGCGTGCCTGCTGCTGCTACGTCAATGCTCGTACCTGGCGCTGTAATTTCTGGTTTTAATAACCCATCCATAGAAGGACCACGAGATGAGAATGTTGCAACCGCACCTGCCGTTGTTTTAATTTCAACGCTAATATCAAATGTTGCAGGGCCGCCAGCAGCTAATTGAGCTTTTAAAGCTGCACCTGCAGCAAAGTTAATGCCTACGTTTTTAATAGTTACGTCCGCATCAAAACCACCCATAGGTGCTGGGGTACCATCGTCGGTGTTGTTTGCAATCATTACAAACTCAGCACCGTTTGTTTGTGCATTCAATACTTTTTGTGTAAATGCACACGTACCACGGTCGATTAATACTGCTTTACCAGTAAAATCTACGTCCGCAGCGAACGCATCACAACCATTCTGATTCGCATCAGGGTAAACCAAATCAATATCTGCACCTGAAATTGTATATGCTTCTTGTGGGCCAAAACTTGATGGCTGAATATTACCTTCAACGCCAGCAACAGTACCTGTTGCAACACCGATTTCAGTTGTTGGGTGAGTCATTGCACCTACAGATAGTGCATTAGGTGTTGTACTTGGACCACCTACACGGAATGGATTGTCACCGTCATTGCCGGCAGAAATAACCATGTTTACACCTAAATCAACGGCTCGTTGAATTAGGAATTGCGTACCGCCACCCGTGTAAGTATCACCAAACTCACCACCTAATGACATATTCATTACATCAACACGGTCTGAAATATCACCATCTCCATTTGGATCCATTGCAGCTTCTAAAGCGGCTGCTTGTGCAGCGCCCGGACAACCGCCACCACACACTGAATAAGCGTAAAGCTCAACGTCAGGGGCGATACCATTTACAGAGTTTGCAGATGATGTACCGTGGTTGGTTGGATCACCTGTAGAAGGTGAATTAGCGGCATCATTTTCAATAGGATCAGCATCATCGCGAATAAAATCATAACCACCTTGCACAATACCTTGTGGCCATGCAACTGATGTTGGATCAGCTTGAGCCGCTTCATAAGCCTCAACCGTGCCAGCACCACCAAACGCTGCGTGCGTGTAGTCAATACCTGTATCAAGTACTGCAACACGTTGACCTTTACCACTTGCAATTCCATCAGTTATAAGTGGTTTTGCATTGATATATTCTGAGCTTGCTGCAACATGTAGCTCGCGATCGAACATTGGTAAAACTTTAGCAACACGATCATCTTTTGCAATTTTTGCTAACGCTTCAGGCGTTGCTTGAACTATTAACGTTGGCGCTAAAATTTTAGTTTTGCCAATTACCTTAGCATTAAAATCTAGGCTGCTAAGCTCAACCGCCATTATGTCCTGAAGCTGCTCAACCTGAGCGGTTACTTCACGGTTAGATGATACTTGGTAAGTCCCATCTGCCACTGCATCAACTGAAGTTTTTGCTTTTAAAACAATCATATGAGCTGAAGGCGCTTTTTTATCAGCAGCTATTTCTTTTACTTGCTCTACTTGCTTGTTAGTCATTGTAGCATTTGGCAAAGTCGCAGCACTGGCAAGTGTTGCCACAAATGCACTTGATACAGCAGTCGCGATTGCTGTTCTTTTAATTATATTATTAGACATCGTTTCCCCTAGGATAGGTTATGTATTATTGTATTTACTAGTTTCAATTCCATTGATTGATAACTACGAATATAAAACGTTAACCTTTGCAGGAGCAACAGCATTGCTACATTTAAGTTACAAAAAAGCACACACCAACAAAAATAACAACATAAAACATTGATTTTAATGCAATAAAAAACAAAAACTAATTGTGAATGATTGTAAATGATACAGTTTTAATTGAGAGTAAAATGAACAACGATGTAATTAATATTTTAACTATGGCTAAGGTCATTCAAACAGCCGTTGCACCCGTTTTTTTAATTACCGGTATTGCGGCAACACTCGGGGTATTATCAAATCGCTTAGCACGTATTACAGACAGAGCAAGGCAGTTAGAGCGAAAGTTAAAGGTCAGTGTTGATGAAGTATTTAACCTGTCTTTAACTACTGAGCTGAGAGCACTCCTAAAGCGTTCACGGTGTATCCATATTGCATTTAGTTTAAGTGTCTTAAGTGCATTATTAGTATGTGCCGTAGTTATGTTGTTATTTTTATCGCACATACAATCGGTTAATTTAGGTGTCACTATCGGTAGTTGTTTTGTTGGTGCCATGGCATTACTAATATGTGCATTTATGTCATTGCTTGGCGAGGTATTCTTGGCGACACGTAGCATGCGTCGAGGAATGATATTTGCTGATATTGATATAAATGATTAAAACCAGCTCTTTAACTTGAACTAAAGCCTGAGCTAAGATACAAAGATAATTAAAGAACCCTTAAAGGAGTAGAGTAAAGTGAAATTGAAGCAAGTATTTATCGGGGCATTACTATCTACATGCGCACTTAGCGTATCTGCAAATTCTGCATTTAAAGAGCCAAGTGATGCGATTGAGTATCGCCAAGCTGCATTTTCTATGATTTCAGTTCAAATAGGCGACATGGGTGCCATGCTAAAGGGTAAAATTCCTTTTGATGCAGAGCAATTTAAGCAGCGTGCAAATAACGCAGCGGCATTGTCTAAAATGCCTTGGGAAGCTTTTTATGCAGGTACTGATAAGGGTGATACATCAGCACTTCCTGCGGTATGGTCTGAAAACGATACTTTTATGAAAAAAGCGACAGCATTTCAACAATATGCTGATGAACTTGCTGTAGCAGCTCAAACCGGTGACAAAGCTGTTATTGGTAAAGCGTTTGGTGCATGGGCTAAAGGCTGTAAAGATTGTCATAAGCAATTCAAAGACTAATATATACGGTGTATTAAAAACAAAAATGGCGCTGTATTAGCGCCACTTTTTTTAACTAAGCAAATAACTTAAATGCTCACTTCCCCAGGTACTCATTAATAAAACCAGTAGTACCAAAAATATAACCCATGCAACCCATGGTGACTTTGTCTCTGGCTCTGACCTTTGTGTTGCTAGTGCTTTATTACCGGTGATCATTGCTTTGACTAATGGTTTGCCCTTGATTTTATAAGCAATAATAGCCACAACATGCAAAATAATCGCATAAAATAAAATATCAAAATTGATATGGTGCAACCAATTGGCAAAATCAATGGTATCACTTGATACATACTGCGCTAACGGGCCATCAGTTAAAATGCCATCACTGCTCATTAAACCACTAATCAGTTGTGTAATAATCAGAATAAAAAATAATAACACCATATAACTGCCTGGTGCAGAATGGCCTACATCATTTGTTTTTTTGCCACTAAAAGAAGCAAGCACCGATTTAGGAGAGTGCAGTAATGCGGATATTCTTGCCGTTTTACTGCCTATAAGACCCCATATAATCCGTGTTGAAATAAGCGCTAAAGTAAAAAAGCCAACCACAAAATGAAGTTCGATCATGCCCTCTTCTGCACTAAAATAAAGCGCAGCAATACTCAATACTAATAACCAATGAAAGCTTCTTACAAAACCATCCCACACTTTTACCTTAAACATTGCACCTTCCCTAAAAAAAAGTATCATCTAAAACGCTAACTATTATAGCTTCTCAATATTAAGGTATCCCGATGAGTCTTTCTACCAGTGCGCAGAGTAAAACACATGCAATCAATTAAAAAACCAATATTAAAAGGCTTTTTAGATATGCTGCCACTGTGTTTAGCGGTTATTCCTTGGGGAATTTTATGTGGCTCGTTAGCAATACAAAATGGCTTTACCCCTTTTGAAACTCAAGCCATGTCGCTACTGGTATTTGCAGGCTCAGCGCAGCTGGTTGCAATTGAGCTCATTGCTGGTAATACCCCTCTACTGACCATTCTTTTTACCACGTTTATTATTAGCTCTCGCCATTTTTTATATGGCTTGGCGGTTCGTCACAAAGTGATTGAGCAACCCATGCGATGGCGTCTTCCTGTCAGCTTTGTGTTAACTGATGAACTGTTTGCCTTCTCGCACCACCCTCGCGCCTATCGTACTAAAACCCGTTTAATTTATGCATTGAGCGCAGGTTTTAGCTTTTACATTGCGTGGAATATTTGGACTCTAATTGGCATTGTAGCCGGTACTATGCTTCCAGATCTCACTAATTTAGGACTCGATTTTGCAATTGCAGCAACTTTTATTGCCTTAGTAATTCCAGGGATTAAAAACTTAGCCACTTTAGTCACGGTCATTGTTGCAGGGATCAGTGCCACTTTATTAAAAAGTACAGGCTTTGAATTGTGGTTAGTATGCTCAGCGCTACTCGCGATGAGCGCAGGTTACGCTGTTACCAGATTAGTGCAAAATAAGGATGCCAAATAATGATGACCACTATTTTGCTAATGGCATGTATTACCTTTTTTACTCGTTATTTATTCTTACACCGCGCATTACCTTTTAAAGTAGGGCCTAAAATGCAGCAATTTTTAAGCTTTAGTGCACCTGCGGTTTTAACGGCGATTTGGGTGCCTATTGTATTTATAAATGACGAAGGTATAAACCTAAACTGGCAAAACCCTTATCTCAGTGCAGCTATAGTCGCTATTGTTGTTGCTTACAAAACTCATAATATTTACTTAACTACCTTGGCCGGTATGGGGCTATTTTTAATTTTAAATTAGCAGCAAGCGCTGTAGAAGTGACTTAGACTTTGTAGATCATCACGCAAAGGTTAGACTATGCAAAATAAACCAATAATAAGCGTATTTATATGCACCCATTCCATCAACTAAAGACTACCAGCCTGCAAGGCCAGCCTATCGACTTTAAAGAGTTTGAAGGTAAAGTTGTACTAATAGTAAATACCGCGAGTGAGTGTGGATTCACTTATCAATATAAGTCGTTGCAAGCATTACATGAAAAGTATGCAAGCCAAGGCTTAGTCATTATAGGTTTTCCTTGTAACCAATTTGGTCAGCAAGAGCCCGGTGACGCGGAGCAAATAGCGCAAGGTTGTTTAATAAATTATGGGGTTAGTTTTTTAATCGCAGAAAAAGTAAATGTAAATGGCCAGCACACAGATTCAGTTTTCCGCTATTTAAAATCTGTACTGCCTGGATTTTTAACACGAAAAATTAAGTGGAACTTCACAAAGTTTTTAATAGCAGCTGATGGCACACCCATTAAGCGCTTTGCGCCTATTACCAAACCTGAAAAACTAGAAAAAGTAATTAAAAAAGCATTGCTCAAAGCTAAAGCTTAATCCTTAAAAAGTATAAAGAGGCTCAAAGCCTCTTTATTGCCAACCTACAGCGCTTTTAAACAACCACCTAAGTAATGATTAAATGCTAATATGTTGGCGCTTATTTGTACTAGCGACAGCCTAATCAATATAATCGTTTAAGTCATCTTCGCCTAGGTTTTTACGCAAGCGTTTTTGCTCAAGGTAATCCTCTAACTTTCTTTTTACCTTTTGCTTTTTCTTGTCGTGTTGATTACGCCCGACCATTTCGTATTCGTCTTCAACAAAATCATCATCTAGCGCATCGTAACTAAATGTCTTACCCACAACCCACTCCATAAAGTGTTTGAGACCAACCTCGGATTTTTATATCGCGATAATTGGTGAAATTAAAATGTTCAACATAAATTCACTGTACAAATTTACGTCAAAATAAAGCCACATCGCTATCCTAAATAGTCTCTGTGTCAGTATTGTGAATAAATAGCGCTAAATTTCAATTGTGGAAAGTGAGAGTTTTTTATCGTATCGATAAATTTTATTTATTAGTATTTAATTATTGGTTATTTTGACCAAAACTTAGCCTTTCCTTTAAGTTTGCTTTTAACTACACCTCAGCCAAAAACACTCAACCAACTGTTTTTAAACACTAAAAACTATTGGCATCAAACTTGTTATAAGTTAATTATCATCAGCAAAAAAACAGAGAATAAACATGAAAAAATTATTATTAGTTAGCGCAATACTGTGTACCCCAGTAGCAATGGCCCATAACAATAGCGACTCTTCAATTTCATTTAGTAACGATGAATGTAACGTTGAATTTAAAAACGATGTACGCATCAAACCCAATGAGTTAGAAATTTTTAAAGCCGATAACCAGCGCATGTTATTTACCGCTGAAGGTGAGCTGTCTATCAATGGCGAGCAAGTAGCATTAAATAGTACACAGCGCCAAGCATTGACCGACTACACTGACAATTTACGCGTGCAATTACCTGAAGTAGCTAATATTGCCCTTGAAGGGGTTAAAATTGCAGGTGTGGCATTAGAAGAAGTTGCCAATGCGTTTAATATTGACGGCCTCGATAATATTTCAACCCTGATGGAGGATATTCATCAAGAAGTTGAAGGCACTTTTTATCAACAAGGTACTTTTGTGATGGGTCAACAAAGCTTTACTCAATTTGGTGAAAATTTTGAACAGCAGTTTGAACAACAAATAGAAACAGCTGTTGAATCAGCAGTAATGGAATCAATGGGCAGCATTTTAGTGGCATTGGGTTCTGAGTTAATGAGTTCAGGCGGTGACATGCAAGCATTTGAAGAGCGCATGGAAAATATGGGCGCACAAATAGAAGAAAAAGTGGAGCTGCATGCCAAAACACTTGAAAAGCGTGCAAATTCATTATGTGGTGATTTTGTTGCAATAGCACAACAAGAAACGCAACTAACCGCTCAAGTTCCTGCAATTAAGGGTTATGAGTTATTTACTATTAAACAGCACTAAGCCCTAAATTGACATTAATCTCCCTGTGCGGCATTTACTTTTAAGTTATGCCGCATTTTGCGTTTTATACCCTCTTTAAAACCATTTAACTCAAATAATAGACTATTGAGCGGATCTACCCTTGCTGAGCAGCGTTGTTTTGTGGCTTCATAGTAAAATACAAACCAAAGTATAATCTTCGCTTCGCTCTAGAATAGTTAAAATGCCACCCAAGCTGATGATTGTAAGCCCAAATTGCAAACATAATTAAACCCATCTTTTTAGATTTATATTCATGAGATGGTACGTTCCCCAGTTAGAAGCGTTTTAAAACGCAACTAACTCCAAAGTGCCTAGTAATCTAGGCACTTTTTTTATGCTTATAAACTATAAAATGCTCTTTTTGTAAGTTTATTTAGCGCCTCTTTTACGATAAATAATTAACCAACTATAAATAACATGTTAAATCTTATAGCAGAGTCGCTCCCGCCACTTAAATTAAAGATATTTTAATCTGAATAACTATTCGCAAAAAGTCTTTATAATGCAGAAAAACAATTAAACAAATCAAAAAACCCCGATATAAAAGCAAGATAAAGAAAATTTAAAATGAATAATTATACAATTTAAAATAAAAAACCGATTAACTGCCAAGCAAATAAACCCACTTCAGATTAAAAAAACTAATAGCTCACCAGCAATTTTTATCGCTTTATTTTTAACCATATCGCGGGCAATATGCGCATGTTTTCAACAGACACAAACTCGGAGCGAATAAAATGAACCCAATTAATACACTTAACCAAACAGCCACAACTCACGTTGCCGTTAAGCCAACTAATCGCAAAGCAAGAATGCTTGCTAAACTTAACCGTTACGGAAAAAAATTAGCACTTGGCGGTGCAATTCAATACAAATAATCACCCAACCATGATTTTGTATTGTTGCAGCAAACACCCAACCTCTAAATGAAGACTCTTCTTTAGCTCCTCCTGTTTGCTGCCAGCCACCTCATAGCTAAAAATCACCTTAAATCTTCATTATTTATAAAAAAACCGCATTTACGCTCACTTTTTAAGCAAACGATCTTTTTGCTATTTACACAGACTACTCACCTAAGTATTATCCTGCATCACGACGTGGAGAGATGGCAGAGTGGTCGAATGCACCGGTCTTGAAAACCGGCAGGGGTTTATAGCCCCTCTAGGGTTCAAATCCCTATCTCTCCACCACTTATTTGTATTAATTGGTTTTATTCCGATTAATAACACGCAGAATAATGCGTCGGAGAGGTGTCCGAGTGGCCGAAGGAGCTCCCCTGCTAAGGGAGTATAGAGTTTGTAGCTCTATCGAGGGTTCGAATCCCTCCCTCTCCACCATTACTGAATATAAGCCACTTAATTGTGGTTTTTTTGTGCCCAAAAATAAGCTTTGCTGCTAATTGGGAGGGTGAGAGCCCTCGACTGGGTTCGATAAAGTGTCTGGAACAGTTTAGGCCGCTGCAAGCGTCGCGTAGCGATTGATTACAGGGATGTAAGCAAGTCTATCCCTCCCTCTCCACCATTACTGAATACAAGCCACTTAATTGTGGTTTTTTTGTACCCAAAAATTTAATAACTTTCATTAGTTTATACGTTTTAAATGGCCTACTTGGCTTAGGCTATTAAATTAAACAAATTGTATGGTGTTATAACTTAGTGCATTATAAATGGTACTTTAAACCAGCTTAGGTTTAACCATGACAAAGCTAATATTACTACTGTGTTGTTTAGGTGCCTGCACTGTCAGCACAGCAAGTGAAGTAACCATTTATAAATGCACCATTAAAGGAGTACCGACCTTCAGTCAAACTCCGTGCGCTAAAGACGCTAAAGTGATCACGCTTAAAAACGTCAACATTATGCAAACCAATGCATCTAAATCTGAAAACACGCCAGTTACCGACACCTCAGTTGATGACTACCTAGAAATGCAACAAATAGAGCGCGATATTGTGCAGCTTGAGCTTAAAATAAAGCAATACCAGCAGGAATACGCGCAAAAGAAACAGCAAGTCGGTTACATGACCCAAGATAAAGCAAATCGTTTAGGCGCTGATTCGATTGCAGATGCAATTGCGACAGAAACTGCGGCACTTAAACAACGATTTGATCCGCAAATTAAACAAGCACAGCAACAAATAGCGGCACTCACTCAAAAAAAACAACAGCTTAGTCAGCAGCCTTAACTGCCTTTTTCACCGTAGCAATAAACGTTTGGATCTCTGACGCTGTATTGTATATGTGCGGTGAAATACGGATACCGAGTTTGCGCACATCCACACTTATGTTTGCTGCCTCCAATACCGCTAATACGGTTTGTTGATGCTCTGCAAAATCTAAAATAGCGGTACCACTGCACTGTTCTTTATCGTTTGGCGATACTAAAAAAGTCGCCAGCTGCTGCTGGATCAACGTTAACAACGCTAAATTATGCGACCTGACGTTATCGACTCCAAACTGGGCAATATATTCAATGCTATTAGCAGCAATAACATAAGGGAGTATAGAAGGCGTACCACCCCAAAACCTGAGTGTTTTAGCGCTATATTGAAAATGCGTTATATCAAACTCGAATGGATTTTGATGTGAAAACCAGCCAACATCTTTTGGTTCACATTGCGTTATTTGCTTTGGATTTACCCATAAATAGGCCGCACCTGGCCCCCCGCATAACCACTTCACACTTGAGCCAATCATAAAGTCAACATTTAACGCCGTTAGATCGACAGGGATAACCCCTGCCGATTGCGCCACATCAATTATTGAGAGTGTATTCGTGACTTTACTAAGCGCCACAATATCGTTTAAAGGAGCTTGTACACCCGTATTAGAATAAACATGGCTGACAAACACACCATCAATCTCTGGAGTTAAATATCGCCGCCATACCTCCCTGTCACTTAAATCTTCATCCTCGGGGATGTAACGTATTGTTGCACACGCAGGGAGTGCTTTTTGCATTACAAACCCCATACTTGGAAAATCGGCCTGCGCCATTAATACTGTGCAGTGTGGTTTATTAAACACGGGATGTGACATAAGCAATTTAGTTAAACCGCTAGATAAGTTAACCTGAGGACAAAACTGCTCACTTGGCGCATTAAATAGCTGCCCTAAAGCACCCGTAAACTTTTCTATAGCCGGTAGCCATTGCTGCCATGGCTCTTTGGCACTTTCCTGCCAAGGAGTAAAAAAATGCTCAGTAGCATTTTCTAAAGTACTTTTTAGAGGACGACCAACAGAGTGGCTTAATAAATAGCAACCCTGCGGCATGCAAAAATCATTTTTAGCCATATTAATTAATCCACTGTTTTAACGTATTTAAGTCATCAAAGCGCGTATTAATATCGTCTCGCTTAGCTGCTGCACGTCTATCCCTTAATTTAGCTAAGGAATCGAGTAATACTGGCAATGGCGGTCCACTGGCAGTGACTTTATCAATATGCTGTTGTTGCATTTGCTGTGACGGTTGGGCAATAAACTTTTCGACCAATTGGTTATGATGACCGATAGCGGTGTCACCATGTAATTTACACACTTGTATAAATAGTTTGCCGTGCTTTTGAAACCACTCTGTGTGTTTATATTGTTCGGCTTTTAAGAAGTCATCCATAAAGCTTTGCATACGCATGGCTTCTCGCAGTATTTGTTGATCTTCTGGCATCATATATAAAAATTTATCCACCAGCATTTGCGAGTAACTCGGCTCATTGGCACTACAAAGTCCTAACAGCATATCAATAACATTAATGCCGGCAAAATCTCCCGCATTTGCACCACGGTAAACCTCTTTACCTACCCGGTAAGGCTTGTAATATGGACGTACGCAATTAAAAAAACGCTCAGTATCAAGTTGAGTATACAAGGCATTATTCGACGCTATTACATCAATAAGTGCCGTTTTAACCACCTCAAGTAGTTCAGCCGTGACAGGATGTGAAATACCTAATGACAGTATTTTTAGTAAAGCATCACTCGCGCGCTTATACGCTAAAATACCTTGGGTGTTGTAATCTAAAAAAAGGGCTTCATCATCAAGATTTGTAAACCGTTTATAGGTGCCATTAATGGCTTTATTATGGGTGGTTAAATGTGCGGTTGCAAAACGAGGGGTTACTCCAATAGAAGCACCAATATGCATAGCAAGCGCCGATGCTTCTATCAGCGGTGAACTACTCTCTCTGCTTGGCTCTGTAATTTCATGTCTACGACAAGCCGCCATAAACAAACCTACATTACCAAGTAAATCAAATGCGCTATCAAATCCTTCGTCGGTATTACCTTCGGCTAATAAATCGCTAATCAACGCGTTACCTTGCTCTTTCAAGGTCTGCTTTAAGTTATCCCCGACCCCTTCAACATTTGCCTTATCTGCTTGCTGCCAATACAACTCCTCTAATTGAGAGTTTAGGGCAACAAACTCAGACCTAATCCAATTATCAAATTTAGCTGTGTAAGAACTCATGACTACATCCTGTTATTATTATTTTTTTAATGCTAGCAAAGATCCCAGAGGTTAAAGCGCTAAAAAAAATAGTAAAAACAACTATTGTTAGCAATAATCACTATTACTAGACAAATAATTAATAAGATTCTACAGCCATGTTAGATAACAAAGATCAGCAGCTACTCGTTGCCTTGCAATCGCAAGCCCGAATGTCGGTATCAGAATTAGCCAATACTATTAACCTATCGGATACCCCTACTCTAAGACGCATTAAAAAGCTTGAGCAAGAACAGGTTATTATTGGTTATCACGCTGCTATTAACCCTAAGTCACTCAACCTTAATGTACTGGTTTATGCTTTCGTGCGACTGTGCCAAAATTCAGTGAGTGCCGCACAACAGTTTGAACAACATGTAGAAAAGCTACCGCATGTACTTGAGTGTTCTGTGATCTCAGGCAGCCACGATTATTTATTAAAAATAATCTCTCACGATTTAGAAAGTTATGAGCAGTTTGTAAAGCACCAACTGGGAAGCTTAAGCTGTATCGCCAACATAGAATCAACCGTTGTATTAAAGCAATCATTCAGTAAAAAACAGCTACCACTTTAAAAATAATACTATTTACTGCCGATTCGCTATACTGAGATTTCACTATAAAAATAATATTTAACAAGGATGCATGTGAAGATTTTTGGTTCAACATCCAATTCTTTTGTTTTTTACATATCGTTTGCGGTTGCTTACTTTATAACTGGTAAGTTATTAACTAATTTTGCCTTTCAATCACAAGTCATTCCTATATGGCTCCCTGCAGGTATTGCCCTAGTGGGCTGTTTCATCTGGTGGTGGCGCTTTATCCCAGCATTATTTATTGCCTCCGTCGCCTTTAATTTAAGTACCGGTGATAACGTTATCACTGATCAAGTTTTAATTGGCAATACATTAGAGCAGGTGTTACTAATCGGCTTTGGCGCTGTGCTGCAAGGGATGATTGGCGCTGCTCTTTTAAAGTACTGGCTAGGCCATCCACTGTACTTAAAGAAGCGCCAATCAATAATTTATTTTATTTTTGTCGTCGGTATTGTTGTTAGCCTCATATCGGCCAATATTGGCGTCTATGCTTTGAGCCAATTCAACCCCGCTTACAGCATTGAAAACCATTGGGAAAATGTTATTTTTTGGTGGCTAGGTGACTCTCTCGGCGTGCTGATCGCAACCCCCTTTTTATTGGCGTTATTACAACCTAAATTTAAACGACAATATGTCACCCCATTACCTACTATCGCAGTATGCTCGGTGTTATTCATCTCTGTAGCCTTAACCACTAAGCTATATAATCAAGAGACTTATTCAAATTCAATACAAATTGCCAAGCGCGAAACATCTATCATTGAAAACAGTTTACTGAGCAATTTAAACCTCAGCCAAATAACCGTACAAAGCCTTGCAAGCCAAATACAATCAACGCCAACTTTAAGCAGGCAAGAGTTTAATAGCTACAGTGCCCAACTATTGGCTGAGCATTCATTTATTAAAGCATTCTCATGGAACCGTAAAATTGACCCTGCTCAGGTCAGTGTCTTTAACAAACAGCTTGATGAAATTTATAACGCATACAACTTTGATCCAAGCATTAAAGGGGCACCATTATCAAACAATGACCCATTGGTGGTTATTACCTATATTGCCCCTTTTACAGAAAACCAATCAGCGATAGGTTTTAATCTCAATTCTCGAAAAGATCGCCGTGAAACCTTGCTCGACCCACGTATCAAAATTCGCCCTATAGGGACTAAAATAATTCAATTAGTTCAAACACAGCAACCTGAACCCGCGTATTTATTATTTGCTCCCGTGTATCAACAAAATAATGAGATTGCATCAATTAAAGGTTACGCAACAGGTGTATTTTTAGTAAAAAACATACTTGCTCAGTCGCTTACGCAAGCACAAAATAAAATGTTTAATATCGCTATTTATGAAGCTAATGCTACCAGCCCGTTTTATTCAAATACCGAAAATATTCCAACCAAAAGCAATAAGCTTACAACTATCAAAATTGATTTTGCAGGGCAAACATGGTTCGTTGATTTAACCATTAAAGATGAATTTCTACCGCATCAAACTAATAACATGACACTCTTTTTGCTTATTTTACAGGTCATTGTCAGCTCACTCATTTTACTGATATTACTGTTGTTTAATCACCAACACCTTGCACTTTCACGTTTGGTAGCAGAGCGTACTCGCTCGCTGGTTAAGGCTAAAAAACAATCTGATTTAGCAAATCAAGCTAAAAGCCGATTTTTAGCAAATATGAGCCATGAAATTCGCACTCCGCTTAATGCCGTGATCGGCTTTTCAACCTTAGCTAAGAGTGAAGATAGTCCTGAAACCCTCACTGGTTATTTAAATAAAATTAATTTAGCCTCTAAATCATTGTTAAGTTTAATTAATGATGTACTCGATATTTCTAAAATTGAATCACAAAAGCTTACTTTAGAAGTCGCCCCTTTTGATTTAAATGCTCTTCTTGCTCGGATCAGTAGCATGTTCGAACAAAGCGCTGAACAAAAAGGTATTAGCTGGAAAGTTGATAACCAATTACCAACCGATCTTTGGTTTGAAGGTGATGTTATGCGAATTGAGCAAATTTTATTAAATCTGTGTAGCAACGCCATAAAGTTTACCTACGAAGGTGAAGTAAGTATTAGCGCATACAGCAAAGAGATTAGCGATAAACGTAGACAAGTGATCCTTGCTATTAAGGACTCGGGTATCGGTATTTCCGCCTCAGAGCAAAGTACATTATTTGATGCATTCACCCAAGCTGATAGCTCAACATCGCGTAAATTTGGTGGTACTGGGCTTGGCTTAGCAATCGCAAAAGAACTTAGCTTATTAATGTCTGGAGATATCAGCGTACAAAGTGAGTCAGGTAAGGGCTCAACCTTTACCCTGTCTGTAGAGTTAAATACCTGTGATGCGCAACAAGTAACGACGAAACACACGCAGCAGCATGTTGATTTAAGTAAACTAAAAATACTGGTTGCAGAAGATAACAGCGTCAATCAATTAGTGATAAAAGCAATGCTTAGCTCTTTGGGGATCACCCCAACATTGGTTGAAAATGGAGAGTTGGCAGTAGAACAAGTTAAAATACATGACTTCGATTTAGTGTTAATGGATTGCCAAATGCCAGTTATGGATGGTTATCAGGCCACAGCATTGATACGGAAAACTAAAAGTGCTGAACAATTACCAGTGATCGCCTTAACCGCTGATGTAATGCCAGAAGATAAAGCCAATGCCTTCGCAATTGGTTTTAACGAACATCTTGCAAAACCTCTCGAACTCGATAAGCTCACACAATGTTTATCTCAATATATAGAGCAGGATGAACCATAAGGTTTTATCCACAATAAAAAACCGAAAATGGCTGCCGCATTCATATAAAAATTAGCAAATAACACACTTTCAATAATAGTAGGCAAAGTATTATGAGCCACTTTTCTCACCAATGGTTTAATAGCATCAACCAGGTTGACGCAACACAATGGCATCAATTTTTTGGCGATGATCCTTTTACTCAACATGCTTTTTTATACGCACTTGAGCAAAGCCAATGTGTAAGCGCAAAAGCAGGTTGGCAGCCTAATCACTTAGCCGTTTATGATGGTGATAAACTCATTGCGCTTGCCCCAGGCTACTTAAAAGCGCACTCCTACGGTGAATATGTATTTGACTGGGCATGGGCTGAAGCTTATGAAAAAAATGGCTTAGATTATTACCCTAAATGGCTGTGCGGTATTCCTTTTAGCCCGATTGAGGGACAAAGAATAGGTATTATGCATAGCAATCCAAAGCTAGTGTATAAGTACATAACAGAGCAACTTAATAGCCACTGCGCAGAACAGACATGGTCAGGCTGGCATGTAAACTTTTGCGATAAAGCACAAGCCATCCACCTTTATGATACCGGCGCGATGCGAAGAACCGGCGTGCAGTTTCAATGGTTTAATAATAACTTTAAAGATTTTGACGATTTTTTAAAAACCTTTAATGCCCGTAAGCGTAAAGCCGTTAAAAAAGAGCGTGCTAAAATTACACAACAGAATATCAGTATTGAATGGCTCAAAGGCGAGCAAATTACTACCGCTACAATGCAGCTTTTTTGTGAGTTTTATCAACGCACTTATTTAAAACGTTCGGGCCATTTAGGCTACTTAAACAGTGAGTTTTTTAGCTTGCTACACGCCTTAATGGCTGACAAATTGCTCATTATGCTAGCCAAAAGAGACCAACACGTCATTGCCGCCACCTTAAGCTTAATTGGTGACAATACCCTTTACGGCCGCTATTGGGGCGCTAGTGAGGAGATAGATTCGCTTCACTTTGAGCTGTGTTATTACCAAGGGATTGATTATGCTATTAAGCATAACATTCAGTGCTTTAATGCCGGTGCACAAGGAGAGCATAAAATAGCACGTGGTTTCCAACCGATAACCACTTACTCTGCCCATCACATTGTTCACCCCGATTTTAATAATGCCATTGCAGATTACTTAGAACGCGAATGCCAACATATCGACATTTACAAACAACAATGCAACTCTTTATTGCCGTTTAAAAATGAGTAACTGATTATTTGCAGGCATCGCCGTATCGCTGAGTAACTTAAGCCCTGATTGCACTGCAAGTTGCTCAATCGCTTCGAAATCACGGATACCACTAAGTGGGTCGCGACTTTGCAGTAAACTGTTAAATTCATCATTACTGGGGCTGGTAAATTCCCCTTTATATTTGAAAGGGCCATATATACACACCACCCCTTGCTGATTTAAGTGCTGATTTACTCCAGCAAAAAAACGCGTGATTAACTCCCAGCTTACTATATGAAAGGTATTGGCAGTATAAATTGCATCCACTTTATTTACTGGCCAAGGATCGTTTAGGTCAAGTAATAAGGGCAGGTGCAAATTTGCCAGTTGCACCTCATCATGCCATAACTTTATTCCTTGATGATTAACCTCTCGGTCACTGGTATACCATTGTAAATGTGGCAATTTTTTGGCAAAGAAAACGCTATGCTGACCCGTCCCTGAGCCTATCTCGAGTACTGACGCTGCATTTTGCAATGCAGGCTGCAAAGCCTTAAGTATATGATTTTTATTATTTTCGCAGGCTTGTGAAAACGGTTTGCTCATGCTGGTGCACCTAAATTGCAAATGAATGCACAATAGTAAAACAAATTTCAGCTATTCTGTCGTGATTAAATTAACCAAAATAATAAAATAACTTTAATTTCAATACGTTAAATTATATTTACCGAGCTGGTACGCTATATGCTTTTATTAAACTACTCACTTAATGAGTACTAACTAATAAAGGATAACATTATGTATATTTCAACCTATTCCGCTGTAGACGCTGTAATGGCTGTTGCAGACAAAAGCCTAGATAAAACGAGTTATGAAACAGATTGTAGAGCAACGGCAATCGATTTACTCTCTCATGTAAAAAATACTCAAAAGGCACAAAACAAACATGAAACAGACCAAATATTTATTCTTGGCTACAATTAAAATTCTGTTGAGCCTTATAACCGGCTGTTTATATAAAGACATTATTTAAGTCGACTTAAAAATCAGTTTAAGTCGACTTTTTATTTTTAGTTCCATCATTAGCTTACCTTGACGCCCTCTACTTTTTAGCTATACCGTTGTAAATAGCAACAACAGCACCATATCTTTTTATATAGCGTAGTTAATTGTCATATATTCTCTTTTATAGGAGTACTAATGAGTAACTTTAGAACAGAATCAGATAGCATGGGCACACTCAACGTACCCGCTGACGCACTTTATAAAGCACAAACCCAACGCGCCATAAATAACTTTACAATTAGCAGCCTCACAATGCCGCAGCAATTTATTATTGCCTTAGCGTATATCAAACAAGCCGCTGCAATAACCAATTTAAAACTAGGCCATTTAGATAAAACGAAAGCAAATGCGATCGACCACGCCTGCCAAGAAATTATTGATGGAAAGCATTATGAGCATTTCCCCGTTGATATTTTTCAAACTGGCTCAGGTACTAGCTCAAATATGAATGCTAATGAGGTCATTGCGAGCTTAGCCTCAAAACATGCTAACCAAGCTATTCACCCAAATGACGATGTGAATATGGGGCAAAGCTCTAATGATGTTATTCCCACTGCGATTGCTTTGAGTAGTGCGATCAGCGTTGATAAAAAATTACTGCCAGCACTAGCAAATTTAGCAGACGCCTTAGAGCAAAAAAAAGCAGACATCGGTCACATAGTTAAAACTGGGCGCACTCATTTAATGGATGCAATGCCAATAACTTTTGAGCAAACACTCAGCGCATGGCAATCGCAGGTAAAGCATGCAGCCAGCGGTATTGAGCATGCACTACAACGTGTCTGTGAGCTAGCGCAGGGTGGCACAGCAGTAGGTACAGGTATTAATGCCGACCCACAATTTGCCGCTCTATTTGCCACACAGCTAACTGAAAAGGTAGGGATTCAATTTACCCCTAGCGATAACTTTTTTTATAATATTGGATCGCAAGATGCGATTGTCGCTTTATCAGGACAGCTAAAAGTCTATGCAGTTGCACAAATGAAAATAGCCAACGATTTACGTTGGATGAACTCAGGCCCACTTGCGGGACTTTCAGAAATTGAACTTGAAGCATTACAGCCTGGCTCATCAATTATGCCTGGTAAAGTGAATCCGGTGATCCCAGAAGCCGCTGCAATGGTTAGCGCCCAAGTCATTGGTAACGACGCAACTATTACGGTTGCAGGCCAAGCTGGCAACTTTGAGCTTAACGTAATGCTGCCGGTAATCGCTTACAATATTTTGCAAAGTACCGAGATACTCGCTAATAGCGCGCAAGCGTTGGCAGATAAAGCCATTGCTAGCTTTAAAGTTAATCAAACTCAGATTGATAAAGCATTAACTAAAAACCCGATTTTAGTAACCGCGCTAAACCCTGTTATTGGCTATGAGAAAGCAGCAAAAATTGCCAAGCAAGCCTACCAGCAAGCGCAGCCAATTATTGATATCGCCGAGCAAGAAACCGACCTATCTCGTTCAGAGTTAGAAGCACTTCTCAATCCGGCTAAATTAACGCAAGGCGGATTAACATAAAAATGCTCGTTCCCGCCTCTTTAATTTGTTGATAGTAGAGTTTTTATTGCTGTAATGAATGCACCGTGTATGATAGTGATGAATAATTCATCACTATCAGGAACGATTATGCGTACTCCATTACTCGCTCTACTGCTACCACTTTGCTTAACAGCTTGCTTGGAAACAACCTCAACTAACACTGAGCAAACTAAAACCAATGCGGTAGAAAACACGTCTACGCCAATACCTCAACAAAAACTACCACAAGCGAATAAGCAAAATAAAATTGCACAGCCGTTACCAGCTGATGCTGCAAAAGAAGTGTCGCTTGATGATATTAAAACGGCAAAAAATAAGCTTAACAACTTAATTGCAGATAAACAGTGTTCAACGAGTTCACAGTGTAAAGTAAATGCAGTGGGTAGCCGAGCATGTGGTGGTCCAAGCGATTATATTGTGTACTCTACGCAAAGCGCATCTCAGGAGCAGGTTTCAGCCCTAAGCGATACAATTACTCAATTGGAAAGTACTTATAATGCGCAAAAAGGCATGATGAGTATTTGCCAACATTTAACTGCGCCTAGTACCCAGTGCGTTGAAAATAAATGTGTTAAACTTGAAGGCTCTGCGGTAAGTGTATTTTAAGGATTAGATTATGAGTTGTTTGTCATCCGTAATTAAACTATCAGCTGCCAGTGTTGTCATGACTATGCTGCTTAGCGGTTGCAGTAGCGCACTAACACCAAGCACAGCTCAAAACGCGAGTGAATCTGTTTTAAATACTCAGCTTAATGAGCTTACAAGTAATAAAAGCTGCACAGCCAGTTATCAATGTAAGGTGTTAGGTGTTGGCTCGCGTGTCTGTGGAGGGCCGAGTAAGTATGTTGTATATTCAACATTAAATAATTCTCAAAAAAACGCCGAGCAATTAGCACAAAGTATTACCCAACAAGAACAGCAAAAAAACTCAACTCTTGGGTCAAATCAATGCTCACCTGTACTTGAAGTACACTCTTTGTGTATTGATAACCAATGTCAAACCGTTAATTATCAGTAGCAGTTCGTTTCGGTGTTAACTCAACAGTGGTATTAACACCGAAATAACCACTACTATGAAAATACATACACCTGCCTTAAAAATGTATTCCAGTGGCATTTTTTTCTGTACCCAGTAAGCATATATAAAACGCACGAAGTAACTTGCCGCCGTACCAAATAAAGCAAACATGAGTAAGTAGGCAATCAATATAATATTCACAGCGGCACTTCTTTAGAAATAATAAACCTCAGTGTAAGTATTTTATATAAAGAAGGCAAAAGGGTTACTTAGCCTTTTTTGTATGCTCAATGAGTAGATCTGCTACCTGTTGCTTTACCGCTCTTTTATCATCTACTGCAACTTCAAACCGGCTAGCCAATTGCGCTATTTCATCATCATTTAAATTAAACGATAAACGTTGCCGTGTTTTTTTAGACTTTACATCAAGACCTAAAATTTTACGGATCATGTCTGAGGGAGTGAGTTCTTGATCGATAGCTTGTTTTTTTATCGACTTTTGTACCTCACTACTCAAATCAAATGCCATTTGTGTGGCGCGCACAGCTTGTTCTTGGCGCAACCACTTGTCTTTAGCATCACTCACTGGGCATCTCCAGGAAACAAGTCAACAATGTCGCTAATTGGGCGAGTTAACGTCAGTGATACTTCTGTTTCACCTCCCTCCCAAATTTCGATATTAACGCTATGTGCTTCATCGGGTGACGCTAAACAAATCATTTCACACGGCTCACCACCGTCTTGCTCATAACGAGGCAGCGTTTGGCCACGAAAGTCTTTATTATGGAAATAACATACATAAGGTGATTCGCTTTGTTGATAACTGTCAGCTAAAAACTGCATAAAACGCTCAGGCGTATTTTTAACTGTAATATGCGTTAGCGACTCTTCATCAAAAATACGTGAAAACTCATCCAAACCAAATACTTCATCAACATCATCACGCTGAATCTTTATTGAGAAATTAGCCCACTGCTCACCATCGTTTTGTTCTATTTGTAAAAACACCACTTGGCCTGTGTTAGTTTCAAGTACAAATTCAGTATCACTGCTGTGTTGGTACTGATACGTTTGTACATCAATAACGCGAAGTGTTTGGCCTTTAAGCCATGCAGGATAAGCAAACGAATCAATCACTGTAAACATGTCGCCTTTCTTAAGGTCACTCGCGTGATTAAGCTGACGTTCTGGCTTTTTTTTAGATTTGAAAAAATTAAACATATAAGGTGCCTCTGTAAGCAAAAAAGGTAACGGAGCGAAACTCGGTTACCTTTTTAATATGGTTCTAAATGTTAGCTATTTTGCTTCGCTTTAATGCGCGCTAAAATATCAGCACTTTTTGGATTGGTATCACCAATACCCGCTTCAGCCATTTTAGCTTTTAAATCGTCGCCATTAACATCTGCTTCTAGAGACTTTGCAGCACCTAGCTGATCACTACGATCTTGCTGACGTTGCTTAATACGCTCAAGTGACTGACGCGCCGATGTCATCGACGAGCTATTAGTATTCAAGGTGCTATTTACAGCCATTGTCGCTTGCTGAACACTTTCTGTGGTTTTAACCATAGTAAGCTGACGCTGATTTTCTTTAATTGATTTTTCAGCATCTTTAACTTGCTGTTTCAACGTCACTATGTGATTACTAAAGCCCGATAACACTTGCTCGTGTTCGGCTTTCTCAGCTTCAAAGTCACCAATTTTTTCTGCAATTTCTAATGCTAATGCTTCATTACCTTTTTCAAGCGCTTGTCCTGCATACGCTTCGTGCTCAGCAATTGATGCATCCACCGCGCTAATTTTACGCTTAGTTTGCATTTCTTTAGCCATCACTTCTGTTAGGCTTTTTTTAGCACGATGTAGTGCATTTTGCGCATCGGCAATTTCTTGTTCAAAAATACGAATACCATTCGCATCAACAATTGCTTCGCCCGCTTCACGCGCGCCGCCACGTACCGCTGTAAATAATTTTTTTAAAATACTCATAATCTTAACTCCAAAAACTTGTTTATATCCTATTAGGTAAAGCGAGAGCCATATACTATAAGCTATCAGCATTTACCTATGCGGGTATCCTAATCGTTTAAATACAAGGTCACGGCTTCTAGTGCATCAATTGCGTTATCGGCTAATGTCACTAGCTCGTGGGTAACGTCATCTAATGATGAATTTACCGACAGTGCACCAAAAATCGCATATTTATTATCAATTTTAGCAAATGCACTTAGCGGAATTGGCACGTTTAAACGCAGTAGTGTTTCGTTTAACTCGTCGCGTAACTCGCTTTTTACTTCGTCTTCACCAAACAAATAGCTAATACATAATAATTGCTCTTGTGTTTGGGTAACAAAAATTGGAAGCTCATCGTTTCCATCAACAATGACTTGTAAAACATCTTGCTCACCTGGATTGGCAATCAAGAAAGACTCAAAGTTAGCACCCTCGGTTTCAAAAGACGCTAATTTTATTGAAAGTTCATTTAATTCCATGTCTCTGCCTTTTTGTCGTTTGACATATTATGTCTGAGTTAAGATTCGCATGGTCGACATATTATGTCAACCATGTTTTATTAATTTTTATACAATTCACTTTCTATTTGCCAAGCAGCCCGGTAATAATCATATAAGCGACCAGAACCTAACCTATTGACTTCAATATCGTTAACTTGTTCAAAATAGTTATTAGGAAATGCAAAACTGGCTAGTAAATATTTTTTACTAATCCACCGAGAGGGCACTGGCATATCAGTCACATTGCTAATACGCGTACTCGGTGATTGCCCCATTTTAGTGGCAATTGTCCATCCCCACTGACCAAACGAAGGTATGTTTTGCTGATATTGCTCTACATAGTCAAAACCGGCCGCTTTAACGGTTTTAGCAATACTTAAAAACGCCTTTTTTGCATGATAAGGCGAGGTTGACTGTACTGCCATTGCGCCATCGGGTGCCAACAATTGACGTACATGATTATAAAAATAGTCGCTGTACATCTTATTCAGATCGGGGTGATTAGGATCAGGTAAATCAATTAATATAGTATCGAACTGCTTAGCCTGATCCAGCAGCCTTTCAACTTCTAAAAATGCATCGCCCACAATAATATTTGCTCGCGGGTCATGCATCGATTCATTATTGAGTGCCACTAGTCGCTGTTTAATATCTTCAGGCGGTGTGTATTGGTTATTTTTATGACCAAATAAATTAAGTAGCTGTCCATCTAAATCAATTAAGGTTACTTCCTCAACCGGCCACTTTAATACATCTCGCATGGCTAACCCGTCGCCGCCGCCAATAATCAAAACACGGTCATGACGATTAGATGCCAGCATGGCAGGATAAACCAGCATTGAGTGATATATTTGCTCATCTACACTAGAGAACTGCAACCGACCATTTAAGTATAGATCGGTGATAGGCTGTGGCTGATTTTTACTTAAGCGTTCGGTTAACACCACATGCTGGTATTTCGTTGCTTGGGAATAAATAACTTTATCTTTGTATAGTACGTTACTTAGGTTATCCATCCAGCTACTACCAAACTGTAAAATAAAAGCGAATAACACCAGCAGTAATATATGGCAAACCAATAGCAACTTAGCAAAGCGTACATAGCTATGGTAACGCCATAAAAAGGCAAGGCCGGCAATAATATTAAATAGCGCAGTCCAAGCGGCGGCTTGCATTATTGGCATCGCGAGCATAATACTCACCCAAATTGCCGCGCCAATACCAGCGCCAATATAGTCAGCCCCATATATAGTGCCGGCGTTATTTTCTAAAAAACGTCCATAAACATGCTGGCGAATACGCGCAATAAGCGGTATTTCCATACCAATAAATAGCCCTAATATTAAGCCAAATACATAAGGTAAAAAGCGCGACCACTCTTGCAGCTTTTGAAACACATAACCATTAAGAATAACGTCAGGGGGAATATTAAAAATGCTTGAGAATAAATGAGGAAGTGAATAACTTACAGCAATAATACTGGCAATGGCTAATATACAGCCCATACCTATGAGCGCAATAATGCTTTCTAGCCAGGCAAATGCGGTAAAGGCATCTTTAAACCAACGCGCTAAGAATGCCCCCATCCCCATAGCTACAATCATAGTGCCTATCATGGCGTAAATTGCACTCTCAACTGAACCAAGTACTCGGCCAGCGTAATGAGAAAGTAAATATTCATAAATAAGGCCGCACCCAGCGAGTACGGCCATAACAGTGATCAGTAAAATATCATGCCCAAGTAAATTAAATTTACTTGGGGAAGCTTGAGTTGATGACACGTGATTATGCACCCAGTAGTGTGGCCATAGTGATCCCGACGGCAAATGATACAGCTGCAGAAATAGCGGCAACACCCACATTCTTTTGACGGTTCACTTCATCTGAAATGTTACATCCAGACAAGATGATTTTAATCGTCAGTAAGTGCAGTAAAATGAAAGCAACCAAACAAACAACGGCACTTAGCGCCCAGTAAAGTAAACTCGCGTTAATATTATCAGCGGCATAAGGAGCGATGCCTGTTGCAGCAGTAATGGCTAATGCACTACCAATTAAAAAGCCGGCATAGCGAACACCTACTGCTAAATTACCATCAACAATAGCTTGTTGTAGGCAATCGCCACTTTTATTGGTGCGCTTAAATAACTGCACTCGGTATTGGCTTACTAACAGTAATACCACACTGCCAATTACAAAAGCGGCGATAACAATAGGAATGCCATGCCAGCCTTCGGTAGCAACCCACAATAGTGCAGAGCGAATAACCACTGCAACACTTACTACATGGCCAAAATCAATAATTGATGCAGTAACGTTACCTTTGACTATTTCGTTATGTAAGCTCACTTTACGCAGCGCCACTTTATCTTGAAAAAAGTGACCCAGCTTTATAAGCAAAATTGCTAATGCGCCATAGCCAAGCATTAACAGAGCTTCTTTTTGTAACGTAGCAGCAAAGGCACCACTACTCACGCCAGTTAACACAATCGCAAGGGCAACTAAGCCAGCGGCAAAGCTTATTCCGAATGCAAAGTTATCGCGCTCGGTAATTTCATCATTGGCATGTAAATTAGACACCCAACCTTTAATATACTTTAAGCTGACAAACAGTAAGATGATAATTGCAAAGTCTACAGCCAGTGCTTGCAAAGACCACATAGTTATTCCATTAAATTCATACATATTATTCTAACTCCAACGTTATTCTTTACTTACCACGACTTACGCCGCGCGAGGTTCTGCTACTGCTGTTACGAACCGATCCTGAATTATTGCTGTAACTACTCGCTCTTGAGTAACTGCTACGACTTTTAGGCGGCGTATAACTGCTGCGACTCAAACCTGATGCACCTGTTTTTTTACTCGCATAAGGACTAGTGAACTGCTTGCCTTGGCGTTGGTAAGATTGTCGTGTACGTGTTTCTAAGGCACTTTGGGTTTTTATTTGTTTAGGGCTTGAGTAACGAGTACGACCATAATCATTGTAGTAACTGTACTTACGGCGCTTACTCCAACTTCCGTATTCAACTCGGTCAAATACATCACCCAAAATACGGTACATGCCGTACCACTGCCAAAAGCTAATACCACTACTATTCGTTTGCCAATTACCATAGTTAGGGTTACCTACCATTTGGTTACCCACCCCTTGGCCTTCAGCTTTTTGGCTTATAGCACCGACTCGTGCTAAAGAGCCATTCGACATATCCGCAAGCATATTTATAGGATCGGTTAAGGCATCAGAAAATAACGTTGGCTTTGCTGCTTCACGCAATAAATCAATATTGTATAAAGTGTCTTCGTAAGGAGGAATTAAGTAATTACCCTTAATATCATCAAGACGTTGGGTTAAGCCACTATAAAGGGCTCCTTGGCGTGTGGCATCAAGGCTAACGACATCAACAACCTTACTGAGTTCAGGCTGCTGTTGTTTAAGGATACGACTGTATTCTTTAAGAATAATCGCATTACGTATACTACCATTATCAAGTGCTTTACCAAGCTGAGTAAGCTCGACATCGGCCTTTTTAATGGACTCTTGAATTGTTTGTTGTAGCTGTTCTTCTTTAGATTGACAACCAATCAGTGCTGTAAACAAACAAAACAGGCTGAGAAGTTTCCAAGCTTTTATATTCGACATTCATGTCACCTGATTTACTAAATTATCTTCGATAGTTTTACACAGGACAGTTATTAAACCAACAATGAAATTGCAACAAGATGATAATTTGGGGACTAGTTTAAAGTACAAGGTGAATAACTCAGATCAGTAAAGAGTAGCAGGGCTGATAATGATACTTCAAAACTTTTAGAGCATGACTTAAACACTGACTTGTATTTGGAGTCGGTGCGCTACGCATTAGAATGTCGTAGTGCCCACAGCGCTAGAGAGCCACATAGCAAATGCTGAACTCTTTATTCGTCGGGAGTCGCTTCGCTCGCCCAACATACGCGATAGATGCTGGATGAGTGTGCGCATTTCACTTTCCTACAGACGTAAAAAAGCCCGGCTCTTTCGAG
>NZ_BADW01000218.1:0-361 GCF_000241165.1 Pseudoalteromonas sp. BSi20439 | reverse complement strand
ACTGCCAAAAGTAAAACTTCGCGCACCCACGTATTTATCGCGCGATGACATGCGACGGCTTATAGAAAGTTGCACCGATATGCGCTTAAAAACATTGATTATGGTGTGCTATGGGTGTGGCTTACGTATTAATGAACTGCTACGCATTAAAGTGCAAGATATCGATGGACAGCGTAAAACTATTTTAATTGAACAAGGTAAAGGGGATAAATCACGATATGTGGTTGTATCAGATAGCGTGCTGGCTCAATTACGTTGTTATTGGAAAATGTATCACCCAACAGGTTGGATGTTCTATTCACGGTTATTAATGGATAAACCTATGTCAGCATCAACCTTCAGGAAGCCATTGCGAAAACAT
>NZ_BADW01000219.1:0-103520 GCF_000241165.1 Pseudoalteromonas sp. BSi20439 | reverse complement strand
ACAATATCTAAGTTAAGTGGCCGATGTAAAATATTCTTAAACAGAAACTAAATACTGTTTATCTGTATTTTTTGGCTTGCTCTAGAAAGTTTACGAATCGCAGGATCGTTAAAAAAGGCGTTAAGTTCCTCATCAGTAATCGAATCGAGCGGTTTATTAAAATAATGACTGAGTTTTAGTAAATGTTCACAGTAGCTTTTACATGTACTTTGCGAATAACCACGATAGGCTATTCCAGTTTTGACTTGTTCAATGAGTGTATTCATGACTTACCTCCAAGTTATGGGATAACCCCAAGGTAAGTGTGGCTCAAATGATAAGAATAGGATCTCCGCGTAGCGGCTTAGTTCAACATTTTAATAGTGCGCTCATCGCGCATATTTCTGCCGATATAACGCTCATTTACCTACTTTATGTAGTTTTAACAAATAACCTAAGGTATTACTATCACTAAGTTTTCTAAAACTTTAAAGAAAAGTTAAATAGAATAATATGCGCGTGCCGCTCATTTTCATGAATATATGCGCAAAAAGCAGTTTAACAAATCAATTAACGACGATATTTAGCCAATCTTAATGATCGCTTTTCGCTCACAGCCGAACTTCGCAAAAGTGTCAACTTTAGTCATTAAGGACTCTCTCGTTTATGCTTAAAAAGTTGTCGAAAATACGACAAGGAGGGCTTTGTACGATATCACAATAACGTGGTCAAAAAGGTTAGCAGGCAAACACAAGGGAATGGACGAAGTGCATATTTTATTCAGGCGCTTAAATGTAGAAATACCATTGTTAATTTAATAAGATAGGCTACAAATTTAGAACCTTAGTTTCTGTTAGCTTAAATTATTGAGTCGACCGTCACTCTTACCTCTCGATCGAAGATGATATTTAAATTTACCAAAAACTGGCTCTCTCCAAATTTTGTTATGGTTGTTTTGTTCTCTATAATATCCATCCTCTCTACCTATTATTTACATGACTCTGAGTCTGTAAAGATAAAGGCTGCTTTGTTTGTTTCTCCTTTTTTTATTTAACAGGGCTCTATTACTTTTTGCATTTATTAACAACTCCCAATGAAATTACTTTAGGCAACAACAGTATCGAAATTGATGGGAAGGTTTATTCGTTAGGCTTAAATACTAAGTGTAGTGTTTTATTTAATAAAGCATCACAGGCTGAATTCGAAATAACCATAAATAATAAAAAGACCGTCACAACGTCTTTTTTTTATAAATGTGATTTTAATGAGGAAGAATTTATCAGCTATTACACTGATAATGAATATGTGTTTGCAGGCTCAATGGTATTTAATTAATGGATAGTATCAAGCTGCTTTTAGTTAAATGCACACCTGTCGGTTCCCGTTGATAGTAATGACAGAACTAACTTAGATTTTGCAGTGACGAGCTAAACTCATCCCTTATGGCCCATACCTACATGCTAAGTTTTGATCTAATAGTCAAAACTCAGCACGTAAATTAAGGGTTATTGCTCATCAGCGTCGCGAATGCGTTCTTTACGTTCTTGTTCTTCATCAAAGGCGGCTTGAATTTCGTCAAGTACTGAGTCTACATCTGCAGCTTCGCTGTCGTCTTCAAATTCGCCACTGAGTTTTGAGTGCGGGGTTAAGTTAGCATCGGCAAACAGTGCCCACATTTCTTTGGCGTATTGCGTGTGCAATAACGCAGGTGCAAATTGGCCATAATAGCGGCGCATGTTATTTACATCGCGAGCAAACATCGCCTCGGCGCTATTATTAGCAGAGGCGTTAACCGCTTGGGGTAAATCAATAATTACTGGGCCGTTGCTATCTACAAGTACGTTAAATTCAGATAAGTCACCGTGAATAATCCCTGCGCACAGCATGAGCTTGATGTAATGCATCATTAATGTGTGCTGCTCAATGGCTTGTTGCTCGGTTAAATCAACCGCGCCAAGTTGTGGTGCAACATCGCCTTCATCATCGCTTACAAGTTCCATTAGCAATACACCGTCAATGCAGCCGTAAGTTTGCGGTACCCGAACACCTGCTGAGGATAAACGCGAGAGTGCGTCAACCTCGGCATTTTGCCAAATTTCTTCTTCTAATTGACGGCCGTAACTTGAACGTTTACCCATAGCACGGGCTTGGCGGCCACCACGTACTTTTCGCCCTTCTTGGTACTGTGCTGCCTTTTTAAAACTGCGCTTACTGGCCTCTTTATAAACCTTAGCGCAGCGAATGTCATCACCACAGGCGACCACAAATACATCGGCCTCTTTACCGCTCATTAAACGGCTGATCACTTCATCAATAAAACCATCATCAACTAATGGCTGTAAGCGTTTAGGTATTTTCACAGTGGGGCTACTAATTTAAATGAGTAAGTAATACTGACGTTGCTTAGTGCTTTTGATATATGAGTATTTATGTGGTTCAAACGAAGTGTTACCTTTGCAGATTATATGCGGTGATTTAGTAGCAGTGCGTTAATAGTTAAATTTAACTGTAATTTTAACCAACTACCTGTATGCCGCTAGAATAAGCGACTCTAGCGTAAAAGCCAAACGCATTTTCTATTTTATAAACAATTATTAGCTAAGGCTGCGCACTATTTTTACTTTAAGCGCGCGGTAATATTACAACTACGGTAAGAGTTAACCAGCGTGCAAACTTGTATAGCAAAGCAGGTTGAGTTGCACGCTGAACACTATTTACTCCGCTTTATTCACTATTTTTTGCAGGTTTTCGTGAATTTTAAACAGTACGATAAGTAGCTCACACCAAATTCTAGCGCCAATAGCACCACCAATAACAATACCTAATCCAGCCCAAAAACCACCACCATAATTAGCAAACATCGTAGTAATACCTGAAACTAGTGCACCCAATAACATTAACCAATACACAAAGGTAATAATTTTAGGTGTCAGCATCGAGTCAAAGAAAAATATATCTTTCATAATTAAACTTCCTTTATAGCTATTTTTGTTTTTAATTGATTTGTTTTACTTATTTAAATTTTCGAGCTCTTTTTCAAGCTCTTTCATCGCTTTTTGCGTTTTAAACTCTTCATAAAGCGCTTCACGCGAGTTCGGATCTAAACGCTTACCTGATTGATCAACAAGATTGCTGAAAGTCTCTTGCGTGTTGTTCATAACTACAAAGGTACATAATTGTTTTACGCCATCTAGCTTTGCAAAAGCAACTTCTTGCGGTACTGCACCCACCAAGCTCTGCTGAGCAACTTGCTTGCTGACTTGTTCAAATGTCCCGCCCGCGTTTAGCTCATCATTACTTTGTGCTTTGCGAAGGTATAGTTTATCCATTACGCTAGCTTTTATTTGTATTTGTTGTGATAAATCAGCGCGTGCTGCTGCAATTGCTTGCGCTCTATCTACAGCCATACTTCCAGACCATGGCACACATGATGATGAAGCTAAGCCTTTTTCTGAAACTGGTAGTAATACCCAGCTAGGTACCGAGTCATTTTTAGCAAGCGGCTGTGATTGTGTGTTTTCAGTGCTTGAACACGCACCTAGCGCCAAAGCGGCGAATACTGGTAATAACTTTTTCATCTTTAAATTCCCTTCAATTGCTGTTGATAATAAGCGGTGCGTTTAACCACTTTTTGTAGATAGTTACGGGTTTCTTGTGCTGGTAAATTATTCACCATGAAATCATAAATTTTATCTGGCGACATAGTGTTCGCTGCTATGCTGGCTTGGTTAAGTGAATTAGAACCACTAAGGGTTTTAGCTACGTTGCCTGGGCCGGTATTATAAGCTGCAATACTCATATAAAGCCGAGATTGCGCGTTACGTACATGTTTAAAGTAGCGATTAGTTAGCAAGTGTATATAGGTGCTACCGGCTTCTACATTGTTATCTGCCTGAAACAAATATTCAGGGCTAAGTAATAACGGTTTACCTTGTAAAAACTGACTAACATCTTTGCCTGCCGATGTTGGCACTATTTGCATTAAACCAAACGCTGGGATTGGCGAGCGTGCCAGCGGATTAAAGCTCGACTCGGTATGAATTATTGCTAACAGTAAGGCAGGCTCTAGGTTATAGCGAACAGCTTGCTGCTTCACTTCAGGTAAGTAACGCTTAGCTTGGCTAGATAAAGTGTTTGTAGGCAATGTGTAGCTAATAGTTACTCTTTCTTGTTGCTTTGTCACTTTAGGTGGTTTGCTGGCAAGTGTTTGTTTAACCATTGCTTTAGTCAGTACACTTTGTTGTGCTAGTTGACTAGTGACTTGCGGTGCTTTTTTGATAACTTTCGCTCTAGCTGCCTGCGGCTGTCCACTGGTGTGCGCCGTCACTTTATTTTTGTTCAAGCTATAATTGGCGGCAATATAAACAGGGTCTTTTGCTAAGGTTTCATCAACACTCACCTGCGACAGCTCCGTTAACTGCTGCTGTGCATAGGCAATGGCTTGTGTGTCGTCTTGATTATTAAGTAACTCGACCGTTACTTCACCACGTTCGAAGTCTACAGTGGTGCGATTATTTAAATCGTCGCTATATTGCACCCACACTTTTGCGCTAGGTAAATTTGGATCTTTCCACTTTTCAGTTACTTGCTTTAAATACGCCGCTTGAGCATCTCGCCAAGCACTCACAAATGCAGCAAACTCTTGCTGTTGCTGCTGCTCATACTGGCTAAATTCGCTATGCCGCTGCTTCAAAAACGCCGCAAAATCACGCTCATCACTGTTATCTGCTTGGCTAGTTAAACTTAACAACAGGCACGTTATTGCTGTTAACCTTAATAAGCATTTACTTTTTACCCACACAGTTTATATCCCTATAAAAATTAAAAATAACTGCTTAAATCATCGGCAGTTTGCTGCTCATACTCAGCCTTTGCTGCAAAGTTTAACCGCTTGCAGTTAATACTTTCACACTGCTGAGTTAGCGTGAGCACTTGTTTATAGCGTTGATTAACAAACCATATTTGTGCAACTGCTGCTTTAGCCGCATCAAGTTTTAATTCGTTAGGTTCTAAGTATTTATCAAGATAGCTTAAACGCTGTTCTTTGGGTGACTGTGCTGCAGCGAGTGCCACCGCATCAGACATTGTGGTAGGGTGATTCATCGCCACACTAAGCAAAGAACGCAAATTAGATTTATCTTTTTGATTACCAACTTGCCAAGCAGCTCTTATTGCTAGCCCAGCTTCGTTAATATCATCCGCTGCGGGGGTAACAATGCCGCTACAGGTGAGCCAGCCTTGTTGTTTTTGCTGCTTAAACTCACTAACTTGCGCTTCAATAAAGCTTACCGACTCAGGCAAGCTAATATTTAGCTTATTCGCAAGTGCCTGCTTTATTTTATGACGTTCAGGCAAGGTGAGAGCATTACGACACGCTTGTTCAAGTGCACTAGTGGCACTGGGCTTTAATGCCATTACACGGGCATATTGTCCAATCGCCTGGCTTTTAAAAAAAGCAGTTTGTTGTTCGATTGTTTGCTCAGAATCAAAGGTGGCCGAAGCCACCATCGAAAGCCCTATAATAGGTGCTAGCATTAAAGTTCCTCTTCACTCGCTACTTTGCCTGACGCACCTTGAGGATTAGCCGCTTTCTCGTTTAAACCACCCACTGCTTTTATTTTTTTGCCCGAACGGCTCATACCATTAACCGTATTGCCGTTATTACCCGCCATTTCTTTTGCCGCTTGGCGTGCCGTCGCTTCTAAGCTTGGCGCATAAACAGCCACACTGTATTGCCACATTCCATCATCACTTGCAAAGCTCTTAACACTCACACCCGGTGGTAATTTACCTTTAGTAATTGTGGCGTATTCATCAGAAGTTTTTAATTGATTTAAAAATGTATTGCGATCTTCTTCAAGCACTTGAACTTGCTGCGGATCATTCAGGTTAGGATCGTCGTACTCAAATTGTTGAGTGCCTTCCATTTGATTTTCATCAAAGCTACCTTGCCAATAAACCTCTTCACCTTGCATCGTGGCAAGTAAAGCTGAACGAGCGCGGGTTTGCGATTGAGACTTAGCCACACCTTTTAGTTTTCGTGCTATTTTATTGTTTTTATTACCACGAATAATCGCTGAACCATACCCTAATACAATAACTTCACCACTATCGGCATGGGTAAGCACCTTAGCACCAACCGGGGGTAATACCCCTGATTTAACATCACTAATTACTTGTTTAAAAATAGCATTGGGCTCACTAGTAACCGCGACGGCACCGCGATTACCTTGAATTTGAGAGCGTGTTTTAGGTGTAGAAATTAGGCTTACGCGTACTAATTTCTCATCATTATTGTCATACACATCATAGGTGACAAAGCCGGCTAACGAGCCTGATACTGACTCTTTACACGCTTCCATCATATTCGTTTGCTCATTAGCAACACCTTCAACACCCGTGTCTATTACATCCATGGAAGCCGTAACTACATTGCCACAACGCTGTTCCACGCCTTTCATGTTTTCTATTAGTTGTTTTTTAGCAATCAAATAAGCTTGATTATATGCACCACGCTTTGAAAGCAAGGTCGCATTCATATTGTCATAGGTGTTATAGCTGGCAGTACCAATAGATAAAATACCGGTGCCACTGCCTACTTGAATCATCTTAATGCCATCTTCGTCGTCATCAATCAGCGACTGATGCGCAACAGCAACAGCAACATTAGTATCTTTTGCTACTACAACATCGCCAGATACTGTTGCTTGTTCAGCACCCGCAACTTGCGCACCAGGGCGTGCAGGGATCATATCGGTTAAGCTAAATTCTTCAGCAGCTACAGGCATAGCTAAAGCCATTGCTAATGTTAATATTTTTAATTTCATCATACTTCCTTATTGGTACCTGAGTGTAAAATCATCTTCTACGATAATTTTTGATAGTGTATTTGCAGTAATGGTTGCCATTGCTTGTTCTACTGCATGAGCGAACTCACCAGTATCACCTTTGTACCTGAGACTTGCTACGGTATAATCACTACGTTTATGAATCGATACATCGCTCACACCGCCTAAGGTGCTAAGTACATCATATAATTTTTCTGGCTGCGTAAGCTTTTTACTCGGTAATAATACCTCTCTGACTAAACCGCCTCGTGCAACGACTTTTGTAAACGCCCCAGTTAATGCCCGATGCAATGCTGCCGATTGTGACTCACTGGCTAAATGCACAGCCATTAAATCAGTCTTAACATTTTCGTCGTTAGGTAATGCCATTAACGAAGGGTCGTTTTGCCACTTCCCATAAATATTGCCAGCTAAATCACGCACATCAACAATTAAACGAAGCTGTCGGTTATTGTCTCGCTTAACTAGCTCAGACCTAGCATACAGTTCTAAACTGGCTGCAGCGCCCACCTCAATACCTTGCTCATTTAGCCATGTTTTAAGTTCTGTTTTTAAAGGCTCAGGTGCAATCACATGCACGCGAGGCGAACCTATCATGCTCAATAATTGCGAAGCTTGTTGAATTAAAGGGGCTTTTTCAACCACCGCCATAATAGTAATTTCCACCCCGCCATTTTCTAACTGCTTACTTTGGAGCGTTTGCCACTCTTTAATCAACCCTTCGCTATGACTTGATAGTTGCTGGCCAATTAACTCTTGCATAGTAGTTGATTCATTATCATCACTAATACTTAAGCTGGTGCTTGATGACTGGGTATGCTGTTGTGTAAGCCAAACCCCAACCACCTGCGATACCGCACGCTGTAATGCATCTTGCTCAGCATTGCTGAGCGCAGTCTTACCTTGCTTTTGCCAGCCTTGTCCTATCACCGTAACGCTAATATTTTGCGTTGCTTGCTGCCAATTTTGCTCTACCGGCTCACCTAAGTTTGATGGATTTAGGCTCACCGTCATGCAGGTATCGTTGCCATTGAGTCTTGGCACGCTGTAATTTAATGGTACCGCCCCCGCATTTAAGCCCTCTAGCATTACACTACGTTGCTGCTCATAAAGGCTTGTCGCGTCATCGGTTAAATCTGTGGTTAACTGCTGCTGCGCACTTTGCATTGTGAGGCTTTTGTTCCCTTGTAAAAAGCGTATCAGCTCTGCACTGGCTTGTGCTTTAGCACCAGTAATAGCGGTACTCCCGCGCCCATAAGCACACGCCTGGGTTTGTAATGTACCATCTGCAAGCACTTCTACTTGTGCTTGTGCACTTAACGAACATAGTGCTAAAACACCAAGCTTTTTTATCATGTACGGCTCTCCAAAAAGTTAGCTGGCGTGCCTACCGATACAGCAAAAATTTTGGCGCCACTGGCGGGGCGATATATGCCATTCTCGGCTTTATTTTTTACGTTATCAGCCATGTTCGAATCTTTCCAGCGAATAATCTCACCATTAGCGCTATTACGTGACGGGTTAACATTTGCAACACCTAGAGGTTCCACAAAACCAGCTTCATAACTAAATATAATCATGGTTTCATTGGGTAATACGCCAGCATTTTGGCCACGGTCAAGGCTAATTTTGTTGCCTTTAATGCCTAACACTTGCGCTGTGGCAGGCATTTCACTGAGCATACGGGTTAATAAAATATCAATACCCCGCGAACCCATATCATTAAATACCGCGTTTACATGCGCGCTATCATCATAATGAAAACCCGTATAATAACGACCACTTAATCTGGTAAATTGAAGCTCAGAACGCTCACGTACGTCTTCTGACTTAACCCGTATTTTACCCAAATTTGGGTGTGAAAGCTTTTCGCGAGTTTGTGGGTTAATCACCCCGGTGGTGAGCTCTAAGGTATAATCTGCCCAATCGCTATAAGCTCCTTCTGTTTTAATGGTTCTCAGGGAATCTATTTTTACAATAAAATCCGGCATTAACGCTTTTACTTCGGCGCGTTTAGCTGCTGCTTTAGCACCTTGTTGCTGTAAAAATATTTGCTGCTCTTTTGAAATAGTGTCGTCATCACGGGTAATAATTCTAAAGCGATTAATGCCGGCAAATTGATTTTCAACCATCAATAGTAAGTTATTATTATCGAACTCTCGCATGGCATCTACGCCAATGCCACTTCCAGTTACTTGAGCTAGGTCAAAATACATACGTACGATAGGCTTTTTTAACGGGCAGCTATCGGTTTCGTTATTAACATCAAACGTACAGCGCTCTAGCCCTTGAGTATCAAAATAAGCAGGAATAGTAATATCGTGGTCTTTAAAGTCGTAGGCGCTTTTAGCCACTTGCGCGTTAGAGGCACGATTACTTACTTTGGCCACTTGTGTGCTACTACCCGGCTTTGTCTGACAACCCGCTAATAAAGCGACAGTGATTGCTGAAAGGGTAATTTTTTTATGAGTTTCATTATTATTCCTAAATATCGAACAGCCATGTACTAGGTGGCGCTTTAAGTTGTTGAACTAAATTTTGAATCACTTTTTGTTTCGCAGCATTCGTTGTTGCCCCCGTTTCTTGGGCGTGTAAATCGTGTTGTAATAACACCTTGAATGGGCTACTACTGCGGGTAAGTGCTAAAGATAAAATCGCTTTTGCGCTGTGGCTATTTTTACTGTTAGCATAGTACCAGCGTAATTGCGGGCGCATCCACAATTGAGTATTACCACTGTGGGGTAGGGCATCGTTTAAAGCCGACTTGATTTCATGGGCGCTCAGTGCACCAACCACATCGCATGCAACGTCATTTAGCGCGCTTGACTGATCCGTTAATAAGGTATTTAAGCGAGTTCTAATTAAAGGTTGAGCCCCTGACAAGTACTCAAGTACCGCGAGCTTTTTTGTTGCATCACTGAGTAAACCACTATACTGCAATGCCCAAATAAAGCGTTGTTCACTATTTTTGTCGCTCGGTGACACGCGGAATAACACTGACAAATCAGCTTTTACCGTGTTAACAATGACTGATTTTTTCACACCGAGTTGTAGGGCAAACAAATTTGCCTGCTCAGCGCTATTAAGCTCCTCTGTGCCCGTAAGGGTAAACGGCAAGCTACTAAGGGACGTAGTTTGCTGAAAATAACCTGTTGATTGAGTATTTTGCTTGCTTGATAGCTGTACTTGCTCGGTACTTACATCAACACTCAGTTGCGTTACTATGTCAGCTAGAGCCGCTTGCTTTGCAGTTAAGCGACTTTCACCAATACCTACAGCTGTAATATATTCATCACTTTGTTGAGACTGAAGTACCCAAGCAGGCCAACTTTGTGCTGAAGTAATACAAGCAAATGCCAGTAACAAGACAAATAGGCTTGTTTTCATTAATTTTTCGCTTCTAGCGTAAGCTGCCGCTCGTTAATTGATGCTATGGTTGCTTGTTCAAGTTCAATAATTTCATTCGCTTCAAGTGCTAACGCAAGTTGATCTTTTGCTTTTAATAATGCGACACCAATATCCTTTGGGTTCTCAGCTTCATTTTCATCATCTGCGAACATACTCATTACACTACTGCCTGCACTTAGTGTTAAAGCCGCAGCAACTTCGTTTCGATACTCTGTTAGTAACAGTGCAGATTTAGCGGCTTCAATAGTTAGCTGTGTGGCAAGCTCAACGTTTTGTTGATAAATCGCTTCATTAGCTTCGTTGTAAGTAGCAAGTTTATGACCTATCTTTTCGTCTTCATTTTTAGCGCCCGCATCAAACTTTACAATGGCTGCCTCTAGCTCTTCAGGTGAAGCATCTTTATTGGCGTATAAGAATTTTCGTGCATCAAGATGATCAGTCGATGTGCGGTACTGCGACATAACTTTATATTGGCGCTCTAGCACCATGGCCGATGCATTTAAAAATTCGTTAATACCAGGCACAACATCTACCGGGTATTGATAGCCAAGAGTATCCATACGGGTAGTTAATTCAGCAACAACTGCGTTGCGGTCTAAGTCACCAGAATTATCTGCAGTAGACACACAGCCTGCGAAAAGAGGAGCAAAAATCAGCGCGGAAAGAATGGTTTTCTTCATGTGGAAATTTCCTATAAGTTTAAAAGGCAAGAAAGCATGTAGCTAAGCTATTGACTTAATTCATTCTTCCTTGAATTGCCCTTATATAGTTGCTGAATTTAAGATGAATTGCAACACGAAATTTCAAAATTTATACGCAGTTTTCGCAAAATAATAACAAATGTAACTACAGCTAGGCATTATTTTAGAAATGATGACTACAAAGTAATTTTAAATCTAAAGAGGTTCATTTTCTAATTACAGCAAATTTAGTATGGTTGATTTAATTATCAATCTATAGCTAACCAAACCCCCACTAGCACCATTAAACTTCCCGCAATACGATTCATCCACTGAATGTTATTGCCTTTGGTTAAAAATAACCGCAGGCTTTTACCACCTGTTGCGTAAATCATCATACAGATAAACTCTGAGAGTAAAATAATGGCCACCAGCACCGCTAATTGGGGCGCAACACTGTATTGTACGCTAATAAAAGGAGGTAATAAGGAAATCATAAACGCCCATCCTTTTGGATTGGCAATGGCGGTTACAAACCCCTGTGAAAATAATGAATATCGGCTCACGGCTGTTGTATTATGCGTATCAACCGACATTTTTCCTTTCGCACGCCACATATTAATGCCAATGTAGATTAAATAAGCACCACCTAGCCATTTTAAAATATCAAATGCACTGGGGTAATTAAGCATAACACTGGCTACACCTAGCACCGCGGCTACCGCAACACTGGCGACACCTAATAGCTCGCCAATCATCATCCATAAAGTTCGGCGCACGCCTATACTCATGCCTAAAGTCATGGCCAGTGTCATGCACATACCCGGAGTAATAGACACAAAAAAGAAGGTAGGAATAAATACCGCAAGTGCAGCTACATCAATCATTTAAAGCTCGCAATAGGTTAAAAAAGTAGTGTTAATTTTGAATAAAAGGGTAAAGGAAAAATAGCTATCGGTAAATTAGAAATAACAGCATCGAGAGTCGGGCTACGGGCAATGGGCAACGAGCTTAGCCCGAGTTAGCAGCGCAGTATTTCGCGCCGCCAAACCTCGAAGCCCTGAGCTCGAAACTCTTAGCAAATTAATTTACTGTTGTTTCAGTGTCTACTTCGTTATCACTTAACAAGTACTTATCAAGCCACTGCTCTTGCTCCCACAGTACATGTAATAAGCTTTTACGGGCACGGTAGCCGTGGGCTTCGTAAGGAAGCATCACTAAACGCGCTTCTTTACCCAAGCCTTTAAGTGCTGCGTACATACGCTCACTTTGCATTGGGAAAGTTCCAGAATTAGGGTCCTCTTGACCGTGGATCATTAACATAGGCTCGTCAATTTTTTCAGCATGGAAAAACGGCGACATGTTAGCGTACACACTTTGTGCTTGCCAAAAATCACGTTCTTCACCCTGAAAACCAAACGGCGTCAATGTGCGGTTATACGCACCACTGCGGGCAATACCTGCCTTAAATAAATCGCTATGCGCTAATAAGTTAGCCACCATGAATGCACCGTAAGAGTGCCCTGCAATGGCAATATTGTTTTTATCTGCAATGCCCTTTTCAACGAGTACATCAACCGCTGCTTTGGCGCTAGAAACCAGCTGTTTTCTAAAGTGATCATTTGGCTCACTGCCATCAACACCTACAATCGGCATTTTAGGATCGTCGAATACTGCAATTCCTTTAGCTAAATAAGGCATTGGACCCCAATAACCAATGTAGGTAAATTCGTATTCTGATTCGCGCACCTGTGAGGCAACCGCTTTATCTTTATATTCAAGTGGGTATGCCCACATCAATACAGGTAAAGGCCCTTGTGTTTTATCATACCCTGGCGGTAAATAAAGCGTACCCGATAGTTCAACACCGTCATCGCGGGTGTAACGTAATTGCTCTTTAGTCACCCCTTTAAATGCTGGATACGGATGCTCAAACTGAGTCAGTTGCGTTAACGTATCTCTATCTAAATCACGAATAAAAAAGTTGGGCTGCTGCGTTTTAGACTCGCGAATAGTAATAATGCGCTTACCTTCATCGTCTAATAAAGCACGCACCCGCTCATAGTAAGGTGCAGCCGATTGCCATAGTCGTTTAGTGCTGTTTGTTTTTACATCGTATTGATCTAAAAATGGAATATTCCCTTGCTCAGATGCACCATCACCACGAAGGTAAATGTAACGTCCGCCTACCACTTTTATAACACGCGAACCTAAATCATTACGCTCATATATGGTACTGCCAGGATCTTTGTAAGCATCATTGTAACTACGCTCTGAAAACAGCACACGGTTGCTATCGGCATTACGGGGTTGAATAACATAAGTACGTACTTGTCTGTCACTAAAGCGCCAATCACTTAGCATGGCAATGTTGTCATTACCCCACTCTATACCCGCAAAACGGCGCTCTACCTTTGCAAATAATTTAGGTTCGCGTTTAAACGGTGCACGTAAACTATAAAGGTAGTCATGGTGCTCAACCTCAGTTTTCATATCGCCGCCATCTTGCGCTTCGGCCCAAATAACCTCTGCGCCCTGATCGGCACGCCACTCAAAATTACGCCGTCCAGTGCGAACACTGTCATACCCTTGTGGAATGTTGTCGGCAAGGGGTTGCTTAGCAAGCTCTAATAATGCAAAACCACGCATCCCCCATATTTCCCATGTGGTTGCAAAGCGGCTGTAAGGTACTTGATACGAAAATGGCTCGTCTATTGTAGCAACCAATAAATTAGTAGAATCAGGAGAGATTGAAAACGATTTAAATAAACCGGCGTCGCCAATCTTCTGCGCTTTACCATCTAAGGTGATATAGGCTAGCTGCCCTTGTCCGTAAAACTTAAATTGCGCTTCATCAAACGGACTAGTTAATAAGTTTTGATAAGTGCGCGCTGGGGCTTTTTCACCGGTACTTTGTTGAATAACCGGTACTGTGCTTTGAGTATCATTGGTTAATCTTGGTTTGTCTAAGTTAACCGCTAAATTAGCCACAATCGCTGTGCTATCGGGTAACCACTCATAAGGGGTACTTGTTAAAGTAGAATTAAGTGGATACTCACTTAACTGCTTTGCTTGTTTACTTTTAACATTGTAAATCCAAAGTCGTGCATTTTCTGGCTGTTCCACAATAAACGCTAAGTACTCGCTAGTTGCAGACCAACGAGGGGAACGAATAATACCCTGCGGCAAGTTATTTACGTTAACCACCGTACCACTTTGTACATGCTTAAGCTCTAAAGCACTGTACTTTGCACTTACCCGTGAGCGAGAAAAGTTAGCAGGGTTTAACTTAATACCCGCTAATTTAAGTTCTTCTTTTGCAAGCTCATCTAACGAGACCACTCTTTTACGTTCAAACAAAGCCAACCACTGGCCATCGTTTGATAAAGAGCTAGTAGGGGCTAACTTAGCATCGACTAATGCAGCCAGTTCTGGGGAAGGAGTTTGATATCCTTGCTCTGCATAGCTTGCAGGTAGCAAAACAATACAGCCAACAAAGGCAATTAACAGCCTAAAAGCATTCATGTTTTATCCTTTTTATTTTTGAATATTACCGGATATATAAACACGTTTTGCACCATTCATAAAGTGTTAAGCTAAGTAATGACTTAAGTAGCCTGAATACGCTAAAATACACGCCTATTTACTCAACGCTAAAATTGGTTGTTTATGTCCATTAATTTGCAGCATTTTAGTTTTTCGAAATCATACTCTGCTTTTTAAATACCGTTACAGCTTTTAAAAATATACCACTGTGTTTGAGTCTGTTTTTCCATCAAATAATTAGAGAATCTAGCCAATGAAAAAAGTGCTGGTAATTGGCTATGTATGGCCAGAGCCCAATTCGTCTGCTGCAGGTACGCATATGATGTCGTTACTTAATGCATTTAAAGCGCAAAACTGGGATGTTGAATTTGCCACGCCTGCACAACCTACCGATCACATGGTTAACCTTACCGACTTTGGTATCACTAGCCAAAGTATTGCCCTAAACTGTGATAGCTTTGATGACTATATAAAAGCTTACAATCCCGATTTAGTGATGTTTGACCGTTTTATGATGGAAGAGCAGTTTGGCTGGCGCGTAGATAAGCATTGCCCTAATGCGCTTAAAATTTTAGATACCGAAGATCTACAATGCCTTCGCAATGCTCGCCATGAAGCGCATAAAGGTGAGCGTGAATTTAACCACAGCGATTTACTATCAGACATAGCTAAACGTGAAATAGCCGCTATTTTACGCTGCGATCTCAGCTTAATTATCTCAAGCTATGAGATGGAGCTACTCAATGAAGTGTTTAATGTTGAGCCTAGTGTGTTGCATCATTTACCATTTATGGTTGATTTAAGCGCCTTACCTGAGCAAACTAAATCGTATCAACAACGCCAACACTTTATGACCATTGGTAATTTCAGACATGCCCCAAACTGGGATGCGGTGCTTTATTTACAAAAAATTTGGCCGCTTATCCGTAAACAACTGCCACAGGCAGAACTGCATATTTATGGTTCATACCCGCCACCAAAAGCCACCGCACTTAATAATCCTAAAACCGGCTTTTTAATTAAAGGCTGGGCCGATGACGCATATGAAGTAATGCAAAGCGCACGTATTTGCTTAGCCCCTTTACGTTTTGGGGCGGGTATTAAAGGTAAACTATTAGAAGCCATGATCATGCAAACCCCAAGCATCACCACGCCTATTGGCAGCGAAGGTATGCACAACACATTACCGTGGCCAGGTGTGGTAACAGCAGATGCGCAAGCTTTTGCAGATGCCGCCGTCTCTTTATACAACAACGAGGCTAAATTTAGCGAAGCGCAAGCCGCTGGCAACCTTCTACTTAATACCCTGTATGACAAAGTGCAGTTAAGTGCTCAATTAATTGAAAAAATCGACTCAATAAGCAGTAATTTAGATGCTCACCGGATGAAAAATTTCACAGGCCAAATGCTCAAACACCATACCATGCGCAGCACACAATATATGTCGCAGTGGATAGCAGAAAAAAATAAAAAATAACATTAAAAATCACTAGACAGGCGGCGATTTGTGTTTAAAATCGCCGCAAATAAACTTGGGCAATTTTAGCATTATTGCCTATATTTTTAGCTTAGTTATTTAATAGTTGGTTCAAAACAAATTTGAAAACCGCAACGTTTACTGAAAAACGCAAATTTATCGTTAAATTGGGCAAGATGCTCCATAAATACGGTACACCTGCCTATCGCTTAGAAGCCCACTTAATGGAAGTGGCGACTTATTTAGGTCTTAAATCCTCGTTTGTTATGTCTCCAACGTCGGTTACCTTTGTTATTTGGACGGATGGTCATGAAGATGAATATACCCATGTTGCCCGGGTTGACCCAGGCGATCACGATTTAGGTTCACTTGCGGATACCGATGACCTAGTTAATAAAATGCTCAATGGTGAACTCACGTTGCAAGAGGTTGATCAGCAACTTGATATCATTTTTGAGGCGCCAAACCCTTATAACAAAATCATAACCGGTATCGCTTTTGCCACCTCTGGCGGTGCATTTGCAATGCTAATGGGCACCAGTTGGAATGATGTTATTTGGTCTGGTTTATTAACCTTTATTGTTTACTTATTTGTATTGTGGTCGGCCCGTTCGAAACGTGTGGCTCACATGCTTGAGCCACTAGTGGCGATAGTGTCGGCCATTCTTGCTTGTGCTATTAGCGTTCATTTAGATGCACACATTAATATTCGGTTAATTGTGCTTTCTGCCATTATTGTGTTTATACCCGGTTTAGCCCTTGCACTTGGCTTAGCTGAACTGGCAGCCCGGCATTTAGTCTCGGGCACAGCACGCGTGATGGACTCGTTTATGTTGCTGTTTAAGCTCTATTTTGGGGCTTTTATTGGTATTGCTATTGGCTTTGCCTTATTTGGTCAAACCGATTTCGTACAACCTGAGCCGTTACCAAAGTGGACTGCATGGTTAGCCATATTCTTACTCTGTAGCAGCTTAATTGTGATATTTAGAACCAAGTTTAAACACGCAGCCTGGTCTATAGCCTCTGGCTTTATTGCCTATGGCACTAGTATTGGCTCTGCCATGTACTTAGATTACACACTGGGTACCTTTGTGGGCGCATTCTCTGTAGGTGTGTTTAGTAACTTATTTAATCGTGTTGCCAATGCCCCGGCCTCTATTGTGGCTATGCAAGGCCTAATTGTATTAGTACCTGGTAGCAAAACGTATATTGGTTTGAACTCACTGATTGAAGGGCAAGATTTTGTTTATGCAGAGCACATTGGTCAACAAACGTTTTTAATCTTTATGTCGCTGGTGGCCGGACTCATTTTTGCTAACGTAGCACTTCCTCCTAAAAAAAGTCTATAACATTAAGCGCGGTTTCACACCGCGCCATAGCATTATTGCCTTCATTAAACGCCCTCTTTTGAGGATTAATCGCATTTTTTAGTATATTGGGAACACCTTGCTATAATGGCTGAAATCTAATAAAGCAAAGGAAATAACAATGCTAAAAACTAGCTTAGCGATAGCAATTGGGCTTTCAAGCTCACTTGCATTTGCGCAATCAGCAATCACTGTTGAAGACATTCCAAAAGTAAAATCGGTAATACAAACAAGCGTTAGCCCCGATGGCGACACTGTTGCATTTACTCGTTCGTTACCTCGCACGCTTTACGTTGACGAAAATGGCAGTAATTACAGTGAGCTTTACGTTGTTGATGATGAAGGTGTTGAACGTCCTTTTATTACCGGCTCGGTTAATATTAAAAGCCTACAATGGTCAAACGACAGCAAAACAATTTACTTTTTAGCGAAATTAAAAGACGACAAATATACTTCGCTTTACCAAATACCTGTTGATGGCGGCCAAGCACAAGCGGTTATGTCATTAAAAGGCACATCTATTTCAAGCTATCAGTTAAGCCCTGATAACAAGCAAGTTGCTATTTTAGCAATGCCAGCTGCTGATAAGTCAGAAAAAGAACTAAAAAAGCTTGGCTTTAAAGCAGAAGTGTACGAGCAAGGCCTTAAAAACAAGCAGCTTTTTATTGTAGATTTAGCTAAAGCCGACAAGCCACTTACTCCAACTGCACTCAATGTTGATAACTACGTAAGTGACGTTAATTGGGCTGCTGATGGTGAAAAGCTACTGGTTAAGACTCAACCTACAGCTTTAATTGACGACAGATACACAAAATCAATGTGGCATTTATTTGATATTGCTAGCAATAAAGTTACCTTGTCATTTAAAACTGAAGGTAAATTAGGCGATGCTGAGCTGTCGCATGATGGTAAATACATTGCTATTTTAGGTGCAGAAGATAAGCACGACCCTGCAACTGGTCGTTTATTTATTGCCGATACTAAAACTGCAGAAATCACAGAATGGTTACCTAACTTTATGGGCCACGTTGTCGACTTTGAATGGTCGCACAAACGTAACACCCTTAACTTTATTGCCAATGTAGGCACTGAAAGTTTTGTTGCGAGCATTAAAACTGGCTCTAACAAATACAAGAAGCTCGTAAAAGAAGGCAAATTTATTGCCTCACAGCTAAGTGTTTCTGATTCAGATAAAACCCTAGCACTTCGTGGTAACACGGCAAAACACCCTAACGAAGTCTTTATTGTGCGCAGTAACAAGGCAAAGCGTTTAACAGATTCAAACAGCTGGTTAAACGACAAACGCTTTGCTAAACAAGAAACAATTACCCTTAAAGCGCGTGACGGTGTAGAACTTGATGGTGTACTAGTTTACCCACTCGATTATGAAAAAGGCACACGCTACCCACTAATTATGTCGGTACACGGTGGTCCTGAAAGCCATGATAAAAACGGCTGGGTAACTAACTACTCGCGCCCTGGTCAAATGGGTGCTGCCCGTGGTTACGCGGTATTTTACCCTAACTACCGTGGTTCAACGGGTAAAGGCGTAGATTACTCTAAACTAGGTCAAAACGATTACGCAGGTAAAGAGTTTGACGACTTAGTTGATTTTAAAAATCACCTTGTTGATATGGGATTAGTTGATACTAAACGTGTTGGTATTACCGGTGGCTCATACGGCGGTTATGCATCAGCGTGGGGCGCAACAAAGCTAACCGAGCACTTTGCTGCCAGCGTTATGTTTGTGGGTGTAACTAATCAGCTATCTAAATTTGGTACTACTGATATTTCAAACGAAATGAACCTAGTTCATGCGCGTTCATACCCATGGGACAAATGGCAATGGTACTTAGAGCGCAGCCCTATTTACTGGGCAGGTCAATCTGAAACGCCACTGCTTATTATGCATGGTAAAGACGATCCTCGCGTTCACCCTGCACAATCTATGGAACTTTACCGTTACATGAAAGTGCAAGGTAAAGATGTACGCCTTGTTTACTACCCAGGCGAAGGCCATGGTAACCGTAAAGTAGCAGCACAATACGATTACAGCTTGCGTTTAATGCGCTGGATGGACAACTACTTAATGGAAGGCAAAAAAGACATGCCTGCATTTGAAATTGACCATGCCGCTAAGTTAAAAGCAGTGAAAGACGCCAATAAATAAGTATTAGCTTAATACCAAAGGCCAACATAAATATGTTGGCCTTTTTGTTTGTATTACCGGGCATGCTTAGTGGCACAGCAAAGCTTATGTTACACTCTGACTCATTATTCTGTTAACTGCTAATCACACCATTGCCATGTCAAACCCTGCTAGCTGCTTTACCACTTTTAATGAAAATATAGATAATCTTGCACTGCCTGATCAGTTTACATTTCCCTTTTATTATAAACCCCATCCGCTGGCCATTGCCGCTGCAAAACAATTACAACTACAGTTAAACAAGCTAGATAAGGCTATTTTAGATACAGATGATATTGATGCCGGTAAAATGTTTGGCGTATTGGTCGTTCAAGATAAGTCGCAACAGCTAGGCTTTATTAGCGCCTATTCGGGGCAAATAGCGGGGATAGATGAGCAACTGCATTTTGCGCCAAATGTGGCACTTAAACATATAGACGATGCAGAATTTAGTCAGCAGAGCCAAGTGATTAACGATATTAATGCGCAAATTACAGCCTTGCAAAACAGTGATAATTATCAACAAATTGAGCAACAGTTAGTGACTGCTCGCCAACACTATGAGCAACAACTTATCGCCAAGCAGCAAGCGATGCAAGTAACTCGAAAACAGCGAAAACAGCAACGGCAAGCCGCCGGCGAACAACTCAATAATGATGAGTTTGAAAAACTGAAGAACCAATTAGCTGGGCAGAGCATTGTTGAGAAAAAACAACTACAAGCATTAAAGCAACAGTGGCAAACACGTATTACTGCACTTGAACAAGCCCAACTAACAATAAATGATGAAATTAACGGATTAAAAAAACGCCGTAAAGTGCTCTCTAAAAACTTACAAAAAAAGCTATTCGCTCAGTACCAGTTTTTAAATGCAAACGGCGAAGTGACCGATTTAAACGCCATTTTTGCCAAACTGCCCGAGCACACACCGCCTTCAGGTGCGGGAGATTGTGCAGCGCCAAAATTATTACAATATGCCTATAAACATAATTTAAAGCCGCTGGCTATGGCCGAATTTTGGTGGGGCGCACCGCCTAAATCGGCAATCAGACATCATTTACATTATTACCCTTCGTGCTACAGCAAATGCCAGCCTATTTTAGGGCATATGCTAGAGGGATTAAATGTTGAAAACAACCCGCTCTTGGTCAACCCTGCACAGGGAAAAGACCTAACGATTGTTTATCAAGACGATGATTTGTTGGTGGTAAATAAACCTGCTGAATTTTTATCTGTGCCAGGCATTAATATTGACGATTCGGTATATATGCGAATCAAAACTCAGTTCCCACACGCTTCGGGGCCACTTATTGTGCACCGATTAGACATGTCGACTTCAGGGCTGTTAATGATTGCGTTAAATAAACGGGTGCATAAAGCACTGCAAAAACAGTTTATAGAGCGTAGTGTAGAAAAACGTTATGTTGCTTTAGTGGCGGGTAATATTGCTGCTGAAAGTGGCAGCATAGAGTTACCTTTAGTGCTTGATTTTGATGATAAGCCACGGCAAATGGTGTGTGACAAAACAGGGAAGCCGTCATTAACAACATGGCAGGTACTGGAACGTAAAAATAATACCACCCGCTTACAACTCTACCCAAAAACAGGACGTACTCATCAGTTGCGTGTTCACTGTGCCCACCACTTAGGGTTAAATACACCCATTGTGGGCGACACTCACTACGGTAAAAAGGCAGAACGACTGCATTTGCATGCCGAGTATTTAGCTTTTACCCATCCTATTAGTCATGAACGATTAGAATTTGAAGTAGCCGCTGATTTTTAAATCAGCGCTGCTTTTAGTCGAATCGGATTCTAAAACAGTGCCATTTTTTCATATTGCAAAGTAGGTAACTTTTACCGTTGCAATATAGAAAAATTTACCTGCATTATGCAAAGCCACAATCCAAAAAATATAAATACCAATGAAATTCAAGTATTTAAAAATTGGCATTAGCTTTGCTTTTATTATTGTACGTATTTGTTACAGCAACTTAAAGCACCAATAAGTGCTTTTAGTCACACACAGTAAATGGCTTGCTAAGCGCTTACTGTGTGCAACAGAACTTCCTACACTCCCTGTGTACTTTATTGGTTATAGGCTAACGCTTATAACCATTTTTTTTGCTTATTATTTAACAGTAAATTTTACGTCTTGATCGCGTAATAAATAAAGCGCAAAACACGCAGCCCACATCGGCCATGCTGCAAAAAACAGTAAATTATTAAAGCCATCAATGTACTGGTTGTAAGAAGACAGCGTTGATAGTCCATGCATTATAAAAATAGCACCGTAAGTAATACGTTTTTTAAAACCGACTAAAAACGCTATCACTAGCGATAATTGCAATGTACCTAAAATATAAGCAATCGTATCGGTAGAGCCACTGATCCCATAAAAATGTTCAAAAATACGGGCGCTATGCCCCGGATTTACAAATTTATCCAGTGTCCACATTACCATCACAATAAAGACCCCTAATCGCAGCGATAAAAGCGACCATTGCAAACGAGTTTGTACATCTGTATTGATTGAATCTGTCATAAAATTTCCTTAAAAAAGATATAAATAAACTAATTGGCAAGTAAGACCGTATAATCGTTTTTTTATTTTCAAATAAATTAAACTCTTTACAATAAAAGCACTATTATTTAACCGCTAAGATAAAAAAATAAAAACATTAGCAATTGATTGAAAGATATTTGTACCTGTCTTGGTCTTTTGTGTACATCAACATAAAACAATAGAGAAACACGATTTGAAATACACGTATTTAGCTTTAACCCTCGCCCCACTATTAAATGTAGCTTTAGCAGCTCAGGCTACAGAGACAAAAAGCCCAGACCCCATTGAGCGAATTGAGGTGGCAGGGCAAGCGCTTAAATATAAAAACCTCTCTATTAAAAACACCACAGTAAATGGCCCTTTTGGCGACAACCTGGCTTTACAAGACATAGCTCGCTCTGTGACCCCTATTTCTAAAGACTTAATTGAGCAATTAAATATAACAACATTGCACGATGTGCTCGCTGTAAGTCCTAATACATACGCGGCCAGTGGTTTTGGTGCACCAAGCTTACCGACTATCCGCGGCCAGTTAGGTGAGTTATTTCAAGATGGTACTCGACGTCAAGCAGGTAATAATGGTTTTGGTGTGCCGTTGTCGTTTAATGCGATAGAACAGATAGACGTAGTTAAAGGTGCACCACCTGTATTGTTTGGTTCAAGCCAACGTAACGGTGGCTTTGTAAACTTACACTCTAAAACAGCCTCAACTGATCAGCGTAAAGGCAATGTGAAAGTGTCTGCAGGAAGTTGGGATAAGTATAGCGCCCAAGTAGATTACAACGCACCGATTGTTGAGGATAAAATTGGCTTACGTGTTAGCTATGAGCATATTGATCAGGGCAGTTATTATGACTACTCAGCCACACAAAGTGATAGCTTGTTTGCGGCATTAAAAATTTTACCGGATGACAAAAGCAGTTGGGACATTAACTTTGAACTGTACCAAACAGAATTTACCGATAACGCTGGTATAAACCGCCCTACCCAAGCGCTTATCGATCATAATCTTTATATTACTGGTCAAGGGTTACAAGCGAATGGCAGCACAGTTCCTAGCGCAGGGTCTATTATATCGCCTACAGGACAAGTCAAAATAGATACCAGCCGTGTGCTTACCGACCCTGATAATCTCAATCAAGCGACCACTTATTTAGTTCATAGTATTTATAAGCGCGCACTGTCTGATGTGATGTCGATTAAAAACATTAGTTACTTTCAGCATTTGCAGCGCGAAGAAATAGCACAAAATAGTTTTGTTGAAATAATTGATGGCGCCGATACCGCACAAAACCGCACTGAACTTACGTATCAATGGAGCAATGAGCAGCAAACCTTATTCGCCGTTGATGTTCGCTACAATAAAGTATTGGGTTACAGCCAATTTACTACTGAAGCCGACACACCTATTGATTTAACCGGCCCACTTTCAAACCGCCGCATTCCATTAACTGATGCACAAAAGGCACGTTTGGTAGAGCTGCGCCCAGGTGTATATGTATCCCCTGGTGGTCAGTACGATATCAACAATGATGGCAGTGGTGATTTTAACTTATCAGACACTACAGATTCACGCTCATGGCAAACCGGCATTGCCATTCAACAAGACTCACAATGGACTGACAGCTTACGTACTAGTGCTGGTTATCGTGTTGATTATTATGATGTAGAAGCACACGACCCCATTGCGCCTCAAGGGCAAATAGCGGCTAGTGATAGCATTAACGATACACTGCAATCAGCGCAGTTGAGCGTTAATTACTCAGTAAATGACGATTTAACCACTTATGCGGCAGCAAGCTATAACGAAGCCACCTCTAACAGCATGGCTGGCGGTAATACGTTAGGTGGTGATAATACAATTAGTGCACAAAATTTTGCTACGGAAAATACTTTAGTCGAGTTAGGGGTGAAATATGCGCCAACACAAAGCGACTGGTATGCAGATGCTGCTGTATTTAGCCAACGCCGCAGCTTACGTAATCGCGATGGTAGCAATACCGGCATTCGTACAACCGGTTTCGAAAGCCAAGTATTTTATGATGCTTACCCTTACTGGGTAAGCGCAGGCTACAGTTACATTGATGCCCGTTATGACAACTCTGCGACAGGCCAAGATTCAGCGCAAATAGCCGATGCGTTTGATAATTCGCGCCCCGACATTATTGCGGGTAACAGCATAGGTGCACCAAGTTACACTGCTTTTGCGCCCTCAAACCGTCAAGTTCAAGGGATCCCAGAGCAATCATTAAGTTTAAACGCTAACTATACAATTACCTCTCAGTGGCAAGCTGGATTTTCTGCCCTGTATACTAAAAGCTACCCTTTAGATTTTTTGGCTACCGTATACATTCGCGATCAGCATACCTTAAATGTTAATACCAGCTATGCGTTTACCTCAGCGACTAAATTAAGACTCGATGTAAATAATATTACCGATCAGCAAAACTGGCGTCCTGTATTTGAAGGTGGCTATTTTGGCGCGACACTTGCGTTCCCAGAATTACCAATTAACGCTAAGCTCACACTTACCCATAACTTTTAAACCGTTTGAGAGATAACATGTTAAAAAAACTAAGTTTGTTATTACTGGCGGCGATAGGTGTCGGCTTATTCTTTTTTTATGACCTAAACCAGCTCCTTACCCTTGACGGGTTAAAAGGATCAATGGCGCAATTTGATCAGTACAAAGCTCAATCACCGTTTTTGGTGATCGGGGGGTTCTTTTTACTTTATATATTAGTGACCGCGCTTTCACTGCCTGGTGCAGCTATTTTAACGCTAGCCGCTGGTGCATTATTTGGTTTGGCTCAAGGGTTATTAGTTGCCTCGTTTGCCTCAAGCATTGGTGCTACGTTGGCATTTTTAGTGTCACGTTATTTATTGCGCGATACCATAAAAAAACGCTTTCCTGAACGTTTAGCCGCTATAGATACTGGGGTTGAAAAGGAAGGCGCATTTTACTTATTTACGCTGCGCTTAGTGCCTGTTTTTCCGTTCTTCTTAATTAATTTATTAATGGGTTTAACCGCTATTAAGTCATGGACTTTTTACTGGGTAAGCCAAATCGGGATGCTGGCGGGTACCTTTGTATTTGTGAACGCTGGTACCCAATTAGCACAAATAGATAGCTTATCGGGTATTTTATCGCTGGATTTAATTTTGTCGTTTGCGTTATTAGGGGTATTCCCGTTAATTGCAAAAAGCCTAATAAATGCAATAAAAAAGCGCCGTGTTTATAAAAACTACACTAAACCTAAAACATTCGACCGCAACATGATTGTTATTGGTGCAGGCGCAGGCGGCTTAGTCACCAGCTATATTGCTGCTGCCGTAAAAGCTAAAGTTACCTTAATTGAAGCCGGAGAAATGGGCGGCGACTGCTTAAATACTGGCTGTGTACCTAGCAAAGCCATTATTAAAAGTGCAAAAGTAGCCCAGCAAATGCGCCAAGCTGAAAAATATGGGCTACAAAACACGACACCGCAGTTTTCGTTTAAAAAAGTAATGGCACGAGTGCAGCAAGTGGTTGCCGATATTGCCCCACACGACAGTGTTGAGCGCTACACAAACTTAGGCGTAGAAGTAATAAAAGGCTACGCCAAACTTATCGACCCGTGGACGGTGGAAATTAAATTAAATGATGGCGGCACGCAAACACTCACTGCCCGTACTATTGTTATTGCCACTGGCGCACGCCCATTTGTACCGCCACTACCTGGGATTGAAGAAACCGGCTATGTAACCAGTGATACGTTATGGAGCAAATTTGCTAAGCTTGACGATGCACCTAAAAAGCTTGTAGTACTTGGCGGTGGGCCAATTGGTAGTGAATTGGCACAAAGCTTTGCGCGTTTAGGTTCAAATGTTACACAAATTGAAATGGCTAAACGCATTATGATCAAAGAAGACTTAGAGGTGTCTAAATTTGCTCACGAAGCGTTAACACAAAGCGGCGTAAACATTTTAACCTCACACCAAGCACTGCGCTGTGAAGCACGCAACGGTAAAAAATTCATTGTGGTAAAACACAACGACAATGAAATCGATATTGAATACGATGAGCTACTTTGCGCCGTAGGGCGAAGCGCACGCTTGGAAGGTTATGGCCTTGAAACGCTCGGCATAGAAACGAGCCGCACTGTAGTCACAAACGAATACCTAGAAACACTCTACCCCAATATTTTTGCCGCAGGCGATATTGTAGGTCCGTATCAGTTTACTCATGTAGCCGCTCATCAGGGCTGGTACGCTGCAGTAAATGGCTTATTTGGTCAGTTTAAAAAGTTTAAAGTAGATTACCGTGTTATTCCTTGGACCACATTTATTGACCCAGAAGTAGCACGGGTGGGCATAAATGAACAAGAAGCGATTGAAAAAGGCATAGACTATGAAATCACCCGCTTTGAATTTGAAGAGCTAGACCGCGCCATCACCGAAAGCGCTAACAATGGTTTTATTAAAGTGATCACCCCTAAAGGTAAAGACAAAATACTCGGTGTTACTGTGGTTTCTGAGCACGCTGGCGATTTAACTGCTGAATTTGTACTAGCAATGAAACACGGTTTAGGGCTTAACAAAATATTAGGCACCATTCATAGCTACCCAACATGGGCCGAAGGTAATAAATACGCAGCAGGTGAGTGGAAACGCGCTCACGCACCTGAAAAAGTACTAAACATGCTGGAAAAATACCACGCCTGGCGCAGAGGCTAATATGTTTAAAACACCTTTAAAAGCGCTATTGTTAGGTTCTGCTTTGCTTGCAACATCGTTTGCAAGCAAAGCTCAAAACATGCATGACAGCTGGAATGCATTATTAAACAATCATGTTGTAGCTATTAATCATGGCCACAGCACAGAGGTTGATTACACAGCAATAAAAGCTAAGCGCAAAGAACTTAAAACCTATTTAGATTCGTTATCGGCTGTTACGCAAAATGAGTTTGATACATGGGAAAAACCTAAGCAGCTGGCGTTTTTAATTAATGCGTATAACGCTTTTACTGTTGAGCTAATATTAACAAAATACCCAGATCTTAAATCAATTAAAGATTTAGGCAGTTTTTTTAGCTCACCGTGGAGCAAAGAGTTTATTTTTCTGCTGGGTAAAACTCGTAGCTTAGATAACATAGAGCATGACTTAATCAGAGGTAGCGGTAAGTACAACGATCCTCGTATTCATTTTGCGGTAAATTGCGCCAGCATTGGCTGCCCTGCTCTTCGAGAGGAAGCCTACACCGCAAAAAAACTAGAGGCCCAATTACACCAACAAACAGTGCGTTTTTTATCTGATACGTCACGCAATAAACTACAAGGCAACACCCTAAAGCTGTCTTCTATATTCAAGTGGTATAAAGGTGATTTTACCAAAGGGTTTGGAGGGGCTAATTCATTATCACAGTTTTTATTACTATATGTTGATGCGCTCAATTTAGGGCCTGCCCAACAACAAAAATTAACAAGCGGCGACATGAAAATAGACTTTTTAGACTATAACTGGGATTTAAATGCGCGTCGTTAAGGCCTTTACAGTGTGCTTGCAAAGGTGTTTTTTTAGTATCGCCATTTTTATGTGCCTACTCACCGCTTTTAGTGTATTTGCTAATGATGCGAGTAATACTGTTTGGCAAAAAATCCAAAACCAAGGCAAAAACCAATCGGTGTATTTTTATGCGTGGGGCGGCGATGCGCAAATAAATGCCTATATTCAGTGGGCTGCGCAGCAGGTAAAAGCTAAATATAACATTAACTTAGTACATGTAAAACTCAGTGATACCAGTGAAGCAGTAAGCCGCGTGCTTGCTGAAAAATCAGCAAATAATCATACCCAAGGCAGTGTCGATTTAATTTGGATCAATGGGGCTAACTTTGCTGCTATGAGTAAACACGGGCTTTTACTAAAAGACTGGGCTGATAAATTGCCTAATTTTATTTACACCAATCCAGAAAACAATCCCAGCGTGCTGTTTGATTTTGGTTTACCCACTCAGGGAATGGAAGCCCCCTGGGGGCAAGCCTCACTGACTTTTTATTACGATACGCTAGCAACGAGCGCTCCACCTCAAACCCTTAATGAGTTATTAAGCTGGAGTAAAGCAAACCCAGGACGATTTAGTTACCCCAAACCCCCTGACTTTTTAGGAATGAGCTTTTTAAAGTATGCATTAGTGGTATTACACCAACATAGCGATGCAATGCTACAAGCAAAATTAAATCAACCCGCTACCGATGAAAACACAGCCCAAGTGCTTGACTCTTTGTGGGCATTTTTAAATAAATTGCACCCTAATCTTTGGCGTAATGGCGAGTACTTTATGCAAAGCGGCGTACAAATGCGCCGTTTAATAGACGATACAGAGCTTAGTATTGGCTTTACGTTTTCGGCACCAGAAGTACCGGCTGCGGTAAAGCGTTATGATTTACCAAAAAGTATACGTAGCTACGCAATGCAAGATGGCAGCTTAAGTAATACTCACTTTGTCGCTATTCCTTATAATGCAAGCCATGCACAAAGTGCGCAATTAGTGGCTAACTTTTTATTAAGCCCCGCAGCGCAAGCGCATAAACAAAAACCCGCTATATGGGGTGACAAAACGGTATTAATTCAAACGAGCTTAACCGCAGAGCAGCAGGCATTATTTAAGGCCGTGAAGCCGCATCCTAGCGCACTACCTCTTAATAGTATTAAACGCACACTCAGTGAGCCACACCCAAGCTGGGTAGAGGCGATTAACACTGGCTGGGAAGCTCGTTATGGAACAAGCCAATGAGTAAAGTACTCCATACAGCTGATTTATTCTCACGCCTAGTCAAAATAACCCCTTACTGTTTGCTGGCACTGTTAACAATACCTGTATTGGGCGGCCTAATTGGAGTAATGTTGCCTGCCTTTGGCTGGGCGCCTGTCTTGAATAAAACCAACATGAGTTTGGCTGGGTTTAATGCTTTATGGGATACGCCGGGGCTTTCACAAATGATAGGCTTGAGTATACGTACCGGACTAATTAGTACATTAATAGCGTTTGCACTCATGATTATTATGCTGGCTGCATTTTTTAATAGTGTATGGCTAAAACGAATTGAACACCTATTGAGTCCCATACTGGTTATTCCCCACGCTGCAGCGGCGATTGCAGTAAGTTTTTTAATCGCACCATCGGGATTATTCACTCGCTTGTTTTCGCCTTGGTTAACGGGCTGGCAATTGGCACCTGAGGGCTCATTACCATATGATACTTTTGGCTGGAGCATTATTATTGGGCTTGTACTTAAAGAGCTGCCTTTTTTATTGCTCATTGCATTGGGTATTTTAGCGCAGCCTGAACTTGGCAAAAAGCTACGAAAGCAGCATCAAATTGCGGTTAATTTAGGTTATTACCCTATGGTGGCTTTTTTTAAGGTGGTGCTACCCAATTTATACCCACTGTTACGTTTACCCATTTTTGCAGTACTTGCTTATGCCAGTGCCAGCGTTGAAATGCCACTCATACTTGGGCCAAATACCCCCCCGACTTTAGCCGTTGCTATTATGCATTGGTTTAATGATGTTGATTTAACCCTGCGAATAAAGGCCTCGGCGGGTGCTCTGTTACAATTAGCGATCACTGTTGGGCTACTGCTAATTTGGCTATTACTTGAAAAAGTCATTGCTATAGTTTTTAGTCAGTCACTCATCAACGGCCGACGCCATTATGCTCACCAACTTGTTCGTACTTTTACTCATGTCTTTACTTGCGTAATTTTAGCCTTTATTGCAGCTGCGTTAATTGGGTTAGTACTATGGTCAGTGGCTGGTTATTGGCGTTTTCCGGATACTTTACCCTCCAGTTTGGTATTACTGCACTTTGAAAATGCTTTTACACACATACACACTCCTTTGTTTAATACTTTTGTTATTGGGCTTGTTAGCACGGGTTTCGCCACTATTTTGGTACTGTTATGCTTAGAAGCAGAACAAATAACAGCTAAACCTTTGTCGAAGTGGGCACAGATAATTATATACCTGCCATTGCTGGTGCCCAGTATTGCTTTTTTATTTGGTATTGTGTGGCTACAGCAATTGCTAAATAGTCAGCATGCTTTTTTTAATGTGATATTTGTACATTTGCTGTTTGTTTTACCCTATGTTTTTTTATCTATTGCGGATAGTTACAGGCGTTTAGACCCAAGATTTGCGCGTGTTGCTGCAAGCCTAGGTGCCAGCCCATGGAAGGTGTTTTTCCAGGTTAAATTGCCACAGTTATTTGCGCCTATATTAATTGCAATGGCGCTGGGGCTAGCAATAAGCTTTGGCCAGTACTTATCAACCCTGTTAGCCGGTGGTGGCCGAATAGCCACCATAACCACCGAAGCCGTAACGCTGGCAAATGGTGCGAGTAGGCGCACCAGTGCTGTGTATGCAATACTACAAATGGGCTTACCCCTACTCGGCTTTATACTAGCGTGGGGATTACCTCGGTATGTTTTTAATAACAAGCAGCTATAATTTCAATATACTAAAGGGCGTTTAATGCAGCCATCATTACAAATTAAAAATTGTCAGCTTTATCGTCAAAACGAATTATTACTGAGTTTAAATGAACAGGTAAAAGGTGGTGAAATTCTTACCATTATGGGGCCATCAGGGAGCGGTAAATCTAGCTTATTAAATTGGCTTACTGGCACATTACCTACGGGTCTTAATGCGACTGGCGAGGTGTGGCTAAATGATACTAATATTAGTTGCTTGCCCAGCCATTTACGCCATGTTGCTGTGCTATACCAAGACCCATTACTATTTTCGCATTTATCGGTTGGCGGTAATATTAGCTTTGCCATGCCAAAAATGGATAAAACACAACGCCAGCAGCAAATAGATCAAGCACTTACACACATAGGGCTAAAAGGTATAGCCAAACGCCATCCAGATACCCTCTCAGGTGGACAGCAAGCCCGTGTTGCTTTATTACGGTTATTGCTGAGTAAACCCAAAGCGATTTTACTCGATGAACCCTTTAGTAAGCTTGATCAGCAATTACGTATTGAAACCCGTCAGCTGGTGTTTTCACAAATTAGGGAATATCAGTTACCCGCCATTATGGTCACCCATGATGAAAGTGACGCAATAGCCACAAATGGCAAAATCATCAATCTAAACGTACAAAGTGATATGAATGTTAGATAAATTTATTACCCCACTTATAAAACCGGTGCTTACTCCGTGCGTAAAACAGCTGCACAAAAAAGGAGTGAGTGCCGATCAATTAACCTTAATAGGTTTTTTAATTGGTTTGCTAGCCGTTCCACTGATTATTTTTGAATATTGGTACGGCGCATTAATCGTAATTTGTATTAATCGCATTTTTGATGGTCTTGATGGCGCACTCGCGCGTTACGCTCAGAGCAGTTCAAGCGCAGGGGGATATTTAGACATTACCCTCGACTTTTTGTTTTATGCGCTTATTCCTTTTGCGTTTATTTTAAGTAGCCCTGAGCAAAATGCATTGGCGGGGTCATTATTACTTGTGACTTTTATAGGCACAGGGTCGAGTTTTTTAGCGTTTGCGATTGCCGCCGAAAAATTTAAACTCGATAAACCGCAATTTAAATACAAAAGTTTTTACTACTTAAATGGCCTAACTGAAGGCACTGAAACCATTGCCTTGTTTATTGCCTTTTGTATTTGGCCGCAGTATTTTTCAATTCTTGCTGTTTTATTTGCCATTGCCTGCGCGATAACTATTTTTACTCGTATATATGGAGGTTACTACACCTTAAAACAGCAAGAAACCGCATTCCACGAGGTAAACCATGAGTCATGAAATGTATTGGCGACTCGGCTTTTTTTTCAGCGTACTGGCAATAATGATGCTGCTTGAATGGCGAAAACCTGCACGCCAATCAATAATTAAAAATAGGTCACGTTGGTTGGCTAATTTTGGATTAACCCTTACCTCTACCCTGCTCTCACGCCTAACCGTACCGGTTGGATTAACCGCAGTTGCTATTTATTACCAGCAGCATGGAGTTGGGCTATTTAATCAACTTAACGTTTCATCACTCATCGCAGTGATACTCAGCTTACTTTTGCTTGATTTAATTATTTACTGGCAGCATCGGCTGTTTCATACCACTGCGTTATTGTGGCGACTACATCGTGTGCATCATGCTGATGCGCATATTGATACCAGTACGGGTCTGCGATTTCACCCTATTGAAATTGTACTCAGCATACTTATAAAATTGATTGCCGTTACTGCTTTGGGTGTACCTGCTATTGCAGTACTCATATTTGAAATTGCACTCAATGGGTTAGCATTATTTAACCACGCAAATATTCGCTTGCCAAACGCAATAGAAAAACCACTGCGCCTAATCCTCATCACCCAAGTGCTGCACCGCATACATCACAGCCAAAACCCCGAAGAAACAAACAGTAACTTTGGCTTTAGTGTAACCTGGTGGGATAGACTTTTTGGCAGCTATAAATCACAGGCAAGTCAACCTGATAAAAATATTGCACTTGGTTTGAGCCAATATCCAAACCCAAAACAAAATTCATCCTTGTGGCAATTGTTAATAATGCCATTTAAAAAATAGCAATACGGCTGAGTAAAAACGCCCATGCATACCTTTTAACCCTTTATTTATAACATTACTTAGGCGTTTAACCGTTCCTGTTAACAAAAAAAAACCGTTAAAAGTAAACCAATTGTAAATTATTTAAACAAATTCTTGACCCAGTTGAGAATCCCCCATATTATTTGTAAGCGCTTACATTTATCACACATGAAAATGTAAGCGCTTACAAAATGAAAAATCAACAAATACACTATATTCTGACAATAATCAGTTGAACGGGGTTCAGTTATGAACATTGAAACAACACGCATTACTCGTCTTTTGGCTGCTATTTCATTAGCATCTTTGGCGGGCTGTGGCGGCGATGCTGCAACAACATCCAATTTTGAAAAAGTAGATCCTGCCCAGCCAGTTTCAGATTGGCAAATGGTTTGGAGTGATGAATTTGATGGCACAAGCATTGATGCTAACAAGTGGAACTTTGAATTAAACTGCGCTGGCGGTGGCAACAACGAAAAACAATGTTACACCGACAGCGAAGAAAATGCCTTCATTAAAGACGGTGTACTAAATATAGTCGCCTTACCTGCAGAAGAAGGTGCAGAAAAACCATACACGTCAGCCCGTTTAAACACCCGTTACAACGCCGACTTTACTTATGGCCGTTTTGAAATGCGTGCAAAGTTGCCTTCTGGTCAAGGTAGCTGGCCCGCATTTTGGATGATGCCAACCGATGAAGTATATGGCACTTGGCCGCGCTCTGGCGAAATTGATATTTTAGAAGCTGTTAATTTAAAAACAGTTGCTGAAGATGGCACCGTTGAAGCAAATATTCATGGCACACTTCACTATGGTCGTGAGTGGCCAAATAACTCAAGTTCAGGTAAAGCTTATGCCTTACCTGAAGGTATGAACCCCGCAGATGACTTTCATACTTATGCAATCGAATGGCAAGAGGGCGAAATTCGCTGGTACGTAGACGGCTATTTATACGCTACACAGCGTCGCTCTGAAGTTCGTTACAACTCTAAAGACGAGCCTGTTGGCCTTAAACATAAAGGCTGGTTTGCTGAATACTTTGAACAAGGTAACGGCGAACTTACTACTCACTGGGATAATGCCCCATTTGATAAAGATTTTTATCTTATTTTAAACCATGCTGTTGGTGGCGATTGGCCTGAGAACGTAAATAATTTAGGTATTGATGCTGCTGCATTTGCACAAGGTCAAAGCTTTGAGATTGATTATGTTCGCGTGTACGAATGTGCCTCAGATCCGGCCACAGGTAAAGGTTGTGAAACAGTTCGTCCTGGTTACGATAGCCTAGACGATGCACTTGTAGAAGGTAAAGCCCCTGTACCTACTCCACCAAGTGATGGCGTTGCAAGAAACCTTGATATATTCAATGGCACATTAAACGCCAACTGGATCGCATGGGATTGTTGTGGTGGAACCACACCAGAAACTATAACCGATGCTGATAAAGGCAACGCTATTAAGTTTAACATTAACGATAATAACGGTACTGTTTTAGGTTTTTCAACTCGTGGTGGTCACTTCCCAGGTGATTTTACAGGCACCTCATCTCCATTTGACGCTTCACTCCTTCTTGATTTAAATGGCCGTGTATCATTTGATATGAAAGTGGTAACCCCGCCAACATCTTCGACAACCTGGCTATTAAAAGCTGAAGCGGGTGATGGTGGCCCTAATACAGGCGACGTAGCCCTTAGCGATAGTGTTGAAGGCGTAACACCGGTTACAGGCCAATGGCAAACCTATACATTCCCGCTTTCTCTACTACAAGAAAGAGGCTTAGATTTAAGTGCTATTGATGTATTAATGGTGTTCCCGGCATGGCAAACAGGTGAAGGCGCAGAATACTTAATTACCAATGTGGTTATTGAAGGCGACTTACCAAAAGTTGATCTTTTCAGTGATGAACAAAACTTAAATTGGCCAATGTGGGATTGCTGTGGTGGTTCAACGCCGGTTGAAGTAGTAGATGATGAAGAGCACGGTTTAACGGCTGAATTTTCTATTGGTGCAACAGCAACAGTAATGGGCTTTAATAATAGGACATCTGCAGGCGGAAGCGGTGAAGCATTCGATGCCACCTCTATATTAGAAAACGGTGTAATAGCGTTTGAGTTAAAGGTGATTTCAAAACCAAATAATCTTGATTCAGTTTGGACTTTCAAAGTGGAGTCTGATAACGGCAGCTCAGCTGTCGAAATTCCATTAACTAACAGCAACGAAGGTATAGAACCTACGGTTGGTGAATGGCAAACATATACCTTTAACCTAGCTGATTTAGCAGGTGCTGGTTTAGATGTTAGTGCGTTAGATGTAGTGATGATTTTCCCAGCTTGGGACACAGGTGAAGGCGCTGTTTATCGTGTAGATAACGCTTTCATTGGCGTTCCATAATTAAAAGTCACTTAATTGTAGGTGTATATGTGCACCTACTTACCGTAAAATTTAGTTAAAAAGCAGAGCAATTATGAACACATTTAATTTTAAAAAAAGCCAATTAGCGGCTTCTGTGTCACTTATCATCACTGCAAGTACGCTTAATATCGCTCATGCAGCAGAACAGAATACTGTTGAACCTGAAATCGAAGTAATACAAGTTAAAGGTATTCGAGGTTCACTTATCCGCTCTATGGATATGAAACGCGATGCATCAGGGGTAGTCGATGCTATTTCTGCTGAAGAAATGGGGAAATTTCCTGATACTAACTTAGCAGAGTCACTGCAACGTATTACGGGTGTGTCGGTGAGTCGTGCAAACGGCGAAGGTAGCCAAATTACCGTACGTGGTTTTGGCCCCTCATTTAATTTGGTAACACTTAATGGTCGCCAAATGCCTGGAACGGGTAACTCACGTTCGTATAATCTGGAAAACATTGCCTCAGAAGGTGTTAGTGCCTTAGAAGTATTTAAAACAGCCCGTGCTGATGTGCCCAGTGGTGGCTTAGGTGCGACGGTTAACATTTCAACAACTCGACCTTTGCAAAGACCTGGACAGCACTTTTCGGCAACAGCTAAAGCTATTCATGATTCATCAAATGAAGCGGGTAGCGATGTAACACCAGAAGTATCGGCTATTTATAGCAATACCTTTAGCGATGAAATGTTTGGGATTGGTTTTTCTTTTTCGCATCAAGAACGTGACTTTCAGAAGCAAAGCGCCAATATTCAAGGTTGGCAAGCTAATGTAGACCTACCAACTCTTGCTGAAGGTGATTTTATTGATCCACGCGCAGTAGATGCGCAAGGAAATCGTGTAGGTAATCACTTTTTTGCAAAAGACATGAACTACTCAATTGAAGATTTACAACGCGAGCGCACTAATGGGCAAGTCACACTGCAATTTGCACCCACAGATAATTTTGTAGCAACCCTTGATTATACAGCAAGTGAGGCTACAACAGGCTCAGAAACACTCGGCTGGGGTATTTGGAACGACTTTGGTAGTAACATCAACGGCTACGAGTTAGATGAAAATGGCACAGCTATTTATGCAGATATAAGTGGTAACGATGCATCATTTACCTCGAGTAAAAACACCACAGAAGTTAAAGCTCGTTCTATTGGCTTAAATTTAGATTGGCAAATTAATGAAACATGGCAAGTTGAGCTTGACTACCACGACTCTAAAAACGAAACAGATAACGGCGCAGACAAAGGCCTGGGTAGTGATGGCCAAGTTATTTTAGGCTCTGATCAACTTGTAAATAAAATTTATGATTACCGCACTGGCGAAATTCCACATGCGCAAGTTAACTGGAAAAACGGTACTAGCGTATTAAGTCCTGGTGAAATTGATTCAAACTTTAGCCAGTTTATTCATTCACCTGGTGAATCGAGTATTGAGCAGCTGCAATTACATACAACATGGATAAACGATAGCTTTGACATTGGTTTAATTGAAGTGAAGTTTGGTGGTTCGCGTACAGAGCAAAATACTGGTGGTTATGAAGCATGGAGTGGCTTAGTTGGCGGCCCGGGTTTTAACCCTTCTTACACCGAGATATTCCCTGATGGTATGTTTACCCTTAACAACACTTCTGGACTATTAGACCAATTTGCCGGTGGTGGTAGCGATTTACAACCTAACTATTATTACAGCTTTGATTTTGATGAAGCTGTAGCAAGACAAATGGCATACCTTACCGCTGATGTAACCGGTGGCGATGCCTATGCGCCTAATGCCTATCTTGATGGTATTGACAGTCAAAGCGCTGTTGAAGAAATTACCAACAGTATTTATGTTCAATCACGTTGGGAATTTGAAGTTAGCAATTACTACATAAAAGTAAATGCTGGTCTTCGTTATGAAGAAACCGATGTAACTAGCTCTGTTCGTCAACGCGTTGAGCAACAAGTAAATTGGATCAGTGCTTCAGAGTGGATCACTCAATATGAAGCTGGCGGCGATGACAACTTCTTAGCTCAAGAAGGAAGTTACGATATTTTACTACCATCAATCGACCTAAGTGTTGACGTAACCGATGACTTAGTTGCTCGCGTATCATGGGGTAAAACTATGTCGCGCGCGCCACTGGGTGATTTAGCCGGTGGTCGTAACCTAACAGGCAGCCCAAAACCAGGGTCACGAGTAGGTAGCCAAGGTAATACAGGATTATTGCCATTTGAATCAACAAACCTTGACCTATCATTAGAGTATTACTATTCAGAAGGCAGCTATGCATCAGTAGGTTACTTTAAAAAGGACGTTGATAACTTTATTCAAACCACCATTACTCCAACCACCATTGAAGGCTTACATGATATTTTAAATGGCCCACGCTATTTACAAGCGGTTAGTGATATTGAAGCTCGTGGTGATCAAGCAACAAGCGATGCTATCTTTGCACAAATGCTTGCTAATGGTGATGGCAATGCAAACGGCCAAATTGAACCAAATAGTAATGATCCACTTATTACTTGGAATATTAGCCAACCACAAAATACCGATAGTAAATCAGTCGATGGTTTTGAAGTAGCAGTACAACACTTAATTGGTGAGACAGGCTTTGGGGTCGGTGTAAATGCAACGTTTGTTGACGGCGATGTTGAATTTGATACAGACAGCCTAGACCAACAAGCTCCATTAACAGGATTAAGTGATTCAGCTAACTTCCAAGCGTTTTACGAAAAAGAAGGTTTATCTGTAAAAGTAACTTACGCTTGGCGTGATGCATATTTAATTGGTGTAGGCCAAGCGCAAGGCTCTGCTGATGCACCACCACAATACGCCAAATCATATGGTCAATGGGATATGAGCGTAAATTATGACGTTAATGAAAATGTGACGGTATTCTTTGAAGGTATTAACCTTAATAATGAAACCGAGCAAGGGTATGGCCGTTACGAAGAGCAGTTCTTATTTGCTCGCCAGTATGGTCCACGCTACGCAATTGGCGCCCGTTATACGTTTTAAACTAACCCCTAGTTAGAAAGTTAAGCCGCCTGTTACAACAAGCGGCTTTTTTTATAACAGTTTAATTTTTTCTAATAGCTTATCGGTTGTCCAATCAATATCGTTATAGGCAATATCAGGTTTGTAGTAATCGCCCTTTCCTCTTGCTCTATTAACATACACTTTATTAGGAACTATCACTTTACCTAACCCTGAGGGTAAATCGGCTAATCGAACATCCATATACAGTGAATCAGCACTACTTGGCGCGCCAAATAACTGAGTGTTTGAAAACTGCTTAAATACATCAATGGCGTCAAGACAGGCACTTGCACACTGTGGCGTTACAATAACATAAACCTGTGTTTTAAAGTCACTCACTGGTAGCGTACTTTCGCTTAGGTTTGATTTATTTTGCAGCTCTTCAATGTAAAATGGCTTATTATTTTCAAGTGACTGCCCCATACCTGCTGCTATTTCTTTAATCAGTTCATGGACTTCAGGTTGATCTTTTATCACGTCAATTAACGATTTAACATAGTTGGTATTGTCTTTTGACGCTCTCCACCACACCCGGCTATTTTGTGAGTAGCTTAGGGTTTTAAAAAACAAAGCGCTGCAATAACGCAGCGCTTTCATTACTTATAGGTTGTTTGTTTAAACTAAAACGCGTTATTAAAAGAAGCCAAGCGGATCTTCACTGTAACTTACTAATAAGTTTTTAGTTTGTTGGTAATGATCGAGCGCGAGTTTGTGCGTTTCGCGACCTATACCAGACTTTTTATAACCGCCAAACGCAGCGTGTGCTGGGTACATATGGTAACAGTTGGTCCATACACGGCCGGCTTCTATTTTGCGACCAAAGTGATAAGCGCGGTTCATATTACGGCTCCATACCCCTGCGCCTAAACCAAATTCAGAGCTGTTAGCCAATTCGAGTGCTTCGGCTTCATCTTTAAAGGTCGACATTGAAATAACGGGGCCAAAAATTTCTTCTTGGAACACGCGCATATCGTTAGTGCCTTTTAATAAAGTAGGTTGAATGTAATAGCCACCATTTAGCTCATCGCTAAGTTGCTCAACATGGCCACCACTAAGTACTTCAGCCCCCTCTTGTTTGCCAATATCAATGTAACTTAAAATCTTATCAAACTGTGCTTTAGAGGCTTGCGCGCCTACCATAGTTTCGCTGTCTAGCGGGTTACCGCGTTTAATTTGCTTAGTACGTTGTAAAATACGTTCTATAAATTGCTCATAAATGTCTTCTTGAATGAACAAGCGTGATGGACAAGTACATACTTCACCTTGGTTAAAGTAGGCAAGAATAGCGCCCTCAATTGCTTTATCTAGGTACGAGTCGTCTTTTTCCATAACATCGCTAAAGAAGATATTAGGTGATTTCCCCCCAAGCTCTACCGTTGAAGGAATAATGTTATCGGCTGCACATTTTAAAATATGTGAGCCCACAGGGGTTGAGCCTGTAAAGGCAATTTTAGCTATACGCGTATTGGTTGCCAGTGCTTCACCAGCTTCTTTACCAAAGCCATTTACTACGTTTAGCACGCCGCCGGGCAGTAAATCACCAATAATTTCCATTAACACTAATATTGATGCGGGAGTTTGCTCAGCAGGTTTAAGTACCACACAGTTACCTGCTGCAAGTGCAGGCGCTAGTTTCCATGCAGCCATTAAAATTGGAAAGTTCCACGGAATGATTTGCCCTACAACCCCTAATGGCTCATGAAAATGATACGCCACCGTGGTTTCGTCTATCTCACCAATGCTGCCCTCTTGAGCACGCAAGCAACCGGCAAAGTAACGAAAGTGATCCGCAGCAAGTGGAATATCCGCCGCGAGGGTTTCGCGAATTGCTTTACCGTTATCCCATGTTTCGGCCACTGCGAGTAGCTCTAGGTTTTGTTCAATGCGATCGGCAATTTTTAATAAAATATTGCTGCGCTCGGTAACTGAGGTGGTGCCCCACTGCGTTTTTACGGCATGCGCTTTATCAAGTGCTAAATTAATATCGTCTTTATCAGAGCGAGGAATTTTACAAAACACTTTGCCATTTACAGGGCTAATATTCTCAAAGTATTGGCCATTAACGGGTTCAACCCATTCGCCGCCAATATAGTTACCATACTGCTGTTTAAATGTGATGAGTGCATCTGCTGAGCCTGGATTTGCGTAAATCATATGTGTGTTCTCTTGTTGTTGTTAGCTAAAAGTCTAAGCCGAAATATCAGCAACTTGTTAGAGTAATGTAGCAAGTTGCTTTATATTTAATCGGTATTGATTGACATTAGACTATTAAGCGCTTAAAAACTTGATTAGCAGTCCAAAAAAATTGCCTGTGAGTCCAAACGATTTAATCATTAAAAAGGCTGATTATGTATTCGTCGCAGTTAAATAAAAAACGCCAACAACTTGATGTGCTTATTGAAAACAAAGTGAGCTTTGCTGCCGATAACAGCGAACTGAGTATTTACGATACTTATAAAAGTGCGCAAAAAGTGGCGCTGCATTCAAACGAATTACTGTTTTGTGCCATGCTAAGTGGCAAGAAAATTATGCATGTTGAGAGTAGTCAGTATCATAAAGCGTTTTTGCCCCACGAATCGTTTGTGTTAGCGCCTGAGCAAGGGGTGCTGATTGATTTTCCACAGGCAACTATCAACTCACCTACCACCTGTTTAGCGATTGAAATTAGCACCGATAAAATAAGTAATGTGGCTAGTGCGCTTAATATGCAGCAAAGCTTTGCTAGTGATACCTTGTTTGAATACAGCCCTAATTTAGTGCACACCCAACATAATACGCAAACACAGCAGTTATTAGAGCGCATGGTGCATTTATTTAGTGAGCAAGGCGCTGAGCGGCACTACTTAATTGATTTATCGTTAAACGAGTTGGTCACCCGTTTACTGCAACAACAAAGCCGTGATTTATTACTGGCAAACTGCAATAAACTGCGCCTAAAAAGTAACGTGAGTGATGCACTGCATTATATCGAAGAGCATTTAAATGACTCACTCGACATAGACACCTTGTGCAAAATAACCTGTATGAGCCGTAGTAAGTTTTACCAGCAATTTAAACTTGCTTTTGGTACAAGCCCTGCGCTTTGGCAGCAACAACTTAGGCTTAAAAAAGCCCGTACGCTTTTATTAGAAGGCCAAGCTATAAGTAAAGTGTGCTATGACCTTGGTTTTAATAGCGCCAGCCATTTTAGCCGCTTGTTTAAGCAAACCTTTGGTATTGCCCCTAAAGCGTGTCGACATTAACGCAACACAACAGTTTTTGTTATATTAAACAGCCTAATATGTTAATTTACTAATTCCCTGCTAAGTAGTTAAGAGTCGCCGATGAGTAAACCCACCCGCTGGACATTAAAAAGTATCGCCAAAGAGTTAGGTGTGTCTAATGCTACGGTATCAAATGCGTTTAATCGCCCAGATCAACTCTCGGCTAAACGACGCGAAGCCATACTTAAAGCTTGCAAAGAGCTCGGTTATTATGGCCCTAACAAAGCGGCGCAATCTCTGCGAAGTGGCACGTTTAATATTGTTGCTTTAGTGCTGCCAGATAGCGTGGAATATATGGTGTCAGACCCTGTCGCCAGTAGCTTTATGCGTGGTGTAACCTCAGTGCTTGAAAAAAACGGCATTAATGTTTTATTGTTTTCAGGCAATAGCGACAATCTCAATAACGTTGTTGATTTTGTTGATGGCTTTATTTGTTATGGTCGCCCGCGAAATAAAGCACTGGTAGAGCAACTAAAAACAGTACAAAAACATGTGGTTACTGTGGATTTTGATATTGCCCGCAACGCATCAATTAACATAAACAACGAACAAGCCAGTTACGAAATAGCCAAACATGTTTTGCACAGGGCAACTGATAACGTGGCAATATTGGGCTTGAGATTACTCGATGAAAATGTATTGTGCCGAGTTTACGAACATCATGAGTTTGAAACGGGTCAATCTATTTCTCACCAACGCTTACGAGGTTATCAGCGTGCGTTAAATGAAGCGAATGTAACGGTAGCCGACGACCGCATTTGGAATATTCCTGAAAGTAGCGAGCGTTTTGCCAGCATAGCTGCAAAAGAAGTATTAAACGCCTCACCACGCCCTGATGTGATTATATGTATGAGTGATTTAATCGCCCTCGCCACCATGCGAGAAGCAATAAAACAAGGGATAAAAATAGGGAATGAGCTACGTATTGTTGGATTTGATGGCATAGAAGAAGCAGCCCGTTTTGTGCCTCGCCTTACGACTATTCATCAAAATAGCCAAGAAAAAGGTGTAATAGCTGCTAACTTATTTATTTCTAAAGAAGAAAAACAACACGAAGTAGGTTACGCACTCGATATTGGTGCAAGTAGCTGAGCGCTGTTAGTAGCTCAGATAAAAAAGCCAAGCTTAAGTTGCTTGGCTTTTTGGTTTTCAACAAATAAAGCTATTTAAACTAATAAACTTTGTAAGTTTAAAGTGTTTTCTTGAGCACCATTAACCTGCGTAATAAGTGCAGTACGGCTAGCAAAATCAATACTCAAAGAAATTGACTGTTGTTCAAGCTTCCACATTAAACAACATACACTTGCGCCACCTTGAGCAGTAAATTCACCAGCAAATGCAGGGTGTTCATTACGTATTTTAATTAACGCTATTAATCCTTTTACTACCGGCTTATTTAGCGCTTCATCTATTTTAGCGGCATCTAAATAAGGGCGATTAATATCACGACCAACGTTCGTGCTCGCCAGAAGCTCCATATCATTTTTGCAAGCAAATAAACCACCGTAATATACTTGTGGTACACCCGGTGCAAAAAATTGAATGGCGCGAGATAATAAGTAATCAAAATCATTTGCGCCCAATGCATCGTAATACGTACAGTTAACTTGATATAGGTCGACGTTACTTGCAGCTGCACCTGTTGCTTTACGGCTCTGGTTATTGCTGTTGGCATGCATGGTTTCTACTAGATTATCTATTTGAGATGCGTTCAACAGCCCAGGTATATCGCCCATTGGACCCGCGTCAATAATGCCAATGCCATCATGGGTGTCTAGTACAGTTAAACAGTTACGCGGTGAAATTTGTAACCACTTAAGCAGTGCGTCTACGTCATTATTAAATAAGCTATGTAAAATAAGCGGTGGTAGGGCAAAGTCGTACACCATGTTTACGCGCTTAGCCACGTCAACTTGAGTTTGATAATGGCTATGAATTTCAGCAATGGTTTCCATGCCTAAATCATTTGCCTGCTTTGAGAGTTTATCTAAATAGGCAAATGTTTCATCCAGCATAAAACAGTTAGTACCTGCTTGCTTAATGGCATAACCCGCTGCATCTAAACGAATAATGTTTACGTTGTTAGCAGAAAATTTAGTAAGTACGTTATTTAAATAGGCAATGCCTGCTTCTACTTTTACATTTATATCAATTTGGTTGTCAGTAAAGGTGGTCCAAAAATCATACGTTTGACCATCACCGCATTTCATTGGTGTAAAACAGCTTCCAGGCCGTGGACGGTAAATGGCTTGTTGTTCTTGGTTGCTCATGCCATTAGGGAATACGTCTTCTTTAGTTAAAAATAAATCCCAAAATTCAGAGGCTTTGCCTTTGGCCAGCACATCCTGAAATTGAAACGATTGCGCCGATACATGGTTCACTATTAAGTCGGCCATTAAATCATGGTCTTTTCCAAGTACTTGAATATCTGACCAAGTTCCTATTCGGGCATCAACTTCACTGTGATCAATTGGGTCAAAACCTGCATCGCTACCATCTATTGGGTTATAAAATGGTAATAAGTGTACCCCTGCAAAAACGTCTTTAAGTGGACCCTTTAGAAGTGCTGTTAATGCGTTTATATCTTTACCGGTGATTCGATCAGCATATGTGATCAATTGAACTTTATTCTTCATCATGTGTGATTACCAAGTTGAAACTTAATCGATTAAGATATATCTTTAACTAGCAAGTGAGAATTTACAAGTAATTTTTAAATATTTTACATACAAATATCGTGGCTCGATTAATACTACAATAAGTTACTGACAACTTAATGTGTGTTACCAAGCATTTAACGAGGAAAAGCAAATGACAAAATCACACACACACGTAAGCAGCGATCCGTTGCAACAAATTCGTTGGCTCACATACATGATGTTTTTTATGTTTGCCATGACCTCTGACGCCGTTGGCATGATCATTCCCGAACTCATAAGTGATTTTGGATTAAGTATGACCCAAGCCAGTGCGTTTCATTATGCGCCTATGGCCATGATTGCAATAAGTGGATTATTTCTAGGCTTTTTAGCCGATAGCCTTGGCCGTAAAAAAACGATTATGCTTGGATTATTAATATTCTCTGCAAGTTGTTTTTTGTTTGCAATTAGTAGCAGCTTTATATTTTTTGTTTTTTTACTGTGCTGTATTGGCCTTGCCATTGGTTTATTTAAAACCGGTGCACTGGCGCTTTTAGGCGATATTTCTAATAGCAACGAAGAACACACCAAAACCATGAATAAAGTAGAAGGTTTTTTTGGCATTGGTGCTATTGTTGGCCCTGCTTTAGTTGGCGTGCTGCTGGTTCAAAATGTAAGTTGGACTTACCTTTATATTATTGCTGGCATTATGTGTTTAATTTTGGCATTGCTTGCTTGGCGTGCCGATTATCCTGCGGTAGTAAAAAGTACAGGCAAACCAGCCTCACTAAAAACGACCATGAAAATGGTTAAAAACCCTTATGCACTGGGTTTTTCTCTTGCAATTGCTTTATATGTTGCCACCGAAGTCGCCATATACGTGTGGATGCCTACCCTACTAAAAGATTACACCGGCTCATGGCCGCTGCTCGCCACTTACGCACTAACAATCTTTTTTGTGTTGCGTGCTGCAGGGCGTTTTATTGCGGTATGGTTACTTAATAGGTTTAGTTGGCAAGGGGTTATGGCTTACTTAAGCTTTGGCATTGCGCTGTGTTACGTTGGCACTCTTTATGGCGGCGTTGACTGGGCAGTGGCTTTATTACCTCTTTCAGGTTTATTTATGTCGATGGTTTACCCTACTTTAAATTCTAAAGGAATATCGTGTTTTCCTGTTCATCAACACGGCGCAGTAGCCGGTGTTATATTATTTTTTACTGCACTGTCAGCCGCCTTAGCACCTTTATTTATGGGTATGATCAGCGATTACTTTGGACACGTGCGCTACGGGTTTTATTTAGCAACGGGTTTTGCAGTCATATTATTTTTGGCTATGTTATTTAATTACTTCCGTGACCCATCAGCAACTGCATTAGAGCAAAGTAACTTAGTCGCTGAATAAACAAACAACGCTAATGCTATAAAAAACATTATAAAAATCAATGCTTGAATAAAAAAACAGCAAATAATTAACAAAACAATTTGCTTATTGTAAAAACTTTGTTATTTTTACTTAATCGATTAAGTAAAAATAACAACTTTCCTTCGGGTTTAAAACGAGGCGTTCACATGACAACACACAACACACCTTTATATCTGATCAGTGCTTTAGCGCTCGCCGTTAGCCAAGGCGTTAATGCACAACAACAAGAGCAAAATACACAAGCGCAAGCCAACAAAGGACTAGAAACAATTGTTGTTACCGGTGTACCCCGTCGTACAACGATAATGGCGTCAAGTTCTTCTGTGAGCAGTGTGTCGCTTGAGCAAGTTGAGGTGTCTACGCCTCGCTCTACTGCAGAGGCATTTAGAATTATTCCCGGGGTTCGTTCAGAATCAACCGGCGGTGAAGGTAACGCCAACATTGCAGTACGTGGTTTACCAGTTGCCTCTGGTGGTGCTAAATTTTTACAGCTCCAAGAAGATGGCTTGCCTGTTTTACAATATGGCGACATTGCATTTGGTAATGCTGATATTTTTATGCGCTTAGATAATACAGTGCAAACCATTGAATCTATTCGCGGTGGTTCAGCCTCTACCGCAGCCAGTAATGCACCGGGTGGCATAATTAATTTCATTTCAAAAAATGGCGAAAACGAATCGGGCAGCGTATCAACTACACTTGGTCTAGATTACGATACTATTCGAACTGACTTTGAATATGGCACATATTTAAATGACACTGTACGCTTTCATGTTGGTGGTTTTGTGCGTCAAGGTGAAGGCCCGCGCGAAACAGGCTATACCTCAAATAAAGGTGGGCAAATTAAAGCCAATCTAACCAAAGATTTTGAAAATGGTTACGTGCGCCTTTATTACAAACATTTAGATGATAAAAGTGTGGGTTACTTACCTATGCCAATGTATGCAAATGGTGACTCAATCCCTGGGTTTGACGCACAATCAGATACCCCACATTCGGCATTATTTACTAAAACAGTGCGCTTAAACGGCGAAAATCAAATAAGCAATGGCGATATTCGCGATGGTATGAATCCGCAAGTTGACTCAATCGGTTTTGAGGCTGCATTTGATTTAGACAACGATTGGCGTATTGAAAACCGTTTTCGTAAATCATCTGTAAGCGGTAATTTTAATTCGTTGATCCCCGCTGAAGTTGGTGATGCATCAGCTATAGCGCAAAGTATTGGTGGTGTGGGTGCAACGCTTAGTAATGCAACCACTGGTGCTGCATTTAACGATGATTTAGCCATGCGCATTCACACGTTTGACGTAACCATGAACGACTTTGACTCGATTGTTAACGACTTCAAACTGACTAAATCGCTAAGCGATGATACTAGCGTTACTTTTGGCTATTATGCGTCAACCCAAAATATTGCCATGTCGTGGTTATGGAATTCCTACCTAATGGAGCTTAAAGGTGATAACGCTGCGCTATTAAATGTAACAGCCGCCGATGGGACTGAATTCTCTGAAAATGGCTTATACGCTTATGGCACGCCTTTTTGGGGTAACTGTTGTCAACGTGATTACGACACAGAATATGACACTCGTGCACCCTATGTTGCATTTTCAACTAAGGTGGGTGACGTAAGTATTGATGCTAGTGCCCGTTATGACAGCGGTGAAGCACGTGGTAACTATGCAGGCGCGGTTACCTCAACCGTTGATATGAATCGCGACGGTGTGATTTCTGTTCCTGAACAAAATGTTGCAGGTATTGACCTTGCAAATGCCAGCCCTGTTAATTACGACTGGGATTACGCATCATATTCAATTGGTGCCAATTACCAAATTGACTCAAGCCTTGCAACGTTTGCACGATTGAGTAAAGGCGGTCGCGCCAATGCTGACCGACTTTTATTTGGTAAAGTTCGCGCCGATGGCTCAGTAGCCGATGAAGATGCCGTTGATGAAGTAAACCAGTATGAGTTTGGTATTAAAAAGCGCTTTGATTCACTGTCAGTTTTTGCCACGGCATTTTATGCACAAACTGAAGAGCAAAACTTTGAAGCGACATCACAAACCTTTTTTGACCGCGAATATGAAGCAAAAGGGATTGAGGTTGAATCAACCTATTTTATTGATGCATGGGATTTTCGTGGTAATTTAACGTGGACAGACGCTGAAATTGCAAAAGATGCACTTACCCCTGAAGTGGTTGGTAATACGCCTCGTCGCCAAGCTGATTTAATTTACTCATTAATGGCACGTTACACTTATGAAAAAGGCTCTGCAGGCCTAAGCTTTATTGGTACTACCGATGCCTATGCTCAAGATAATAACGATCTTAAGTTTGATGGTTACACTCAAGTAAATGGCTTTGTAAGCTACGATTTATCAGAAAATCTTAATATTGCGTTAAACGTAAATAACCTATTCGATACGGTAGGTATTACTGAAGCAGAAGAAGGCTCAATACCTGATAACAACATTATACGCGCACGTGCTATTAATGGCCGTACAACGTCATTGACGTTTAAATACGCGTTTAACTAACCAACTTTAGTATAACAATCGCTGAAGCTATGTTTGTTCAGCGATTGTTACACTAGTTTTAATAATTCTCCCTTGAATTTTGACCTAGCCATGCTAGGTTTTTTAGGATTTACACTATGACCAAATTACTTAGCCTTGGTGAACTGCTTATTGATATGCTGCCTCAAGACTCTCAAAACAGTGCTTATTTGCCCATTCCAGGAGGTGCTCCAGCTAATGTGGCAGTAGGTTACGCAAAGCTCGGCGGCAAAGCTGCGTTTTGTGGCGGTATGGGAGATGACTATTTTGCTAAACAATTAACTAATGCGCTTGAGCAATATAACGTAGATACTGAGTATTTATTTACCATAGAAGGCGCGCAAACAGCTATGGTTATTGTCAGCCTAGATGAAAGCGGCGAACGCAGCTTTAACTTTTATCGTCATCAAACAGCCGATTTACTGTTAACGAATGAGCATTTAAAGCTTATTAATTGGGATAAATTGAGTACCCTACACTTTTGTTCAAACACCTTAACCAATACAGCTATAGCAAAAACTACTGTGTGTGCTTTAAAGCAGGCTAAAAACAACCAAAAAATCGTTAGCTTTGATGTAAATTTACGCTACAGTTTATGGCAAAATAGCAATGACATTGAGCAAAACGTGCATGCATGCTACGCGTATTGCGATATTGTTAAGCTCTCAAGTGATGAGTTAAATTTTTTAGCAACGCAACGCCAACAATCAGTTGAAGCCTACTTACAATCACTGCTTGAATTAGGCGTCACGCTGGTGTTTTTAACCGATGGTCCGGCACCAGCGACTGTTTACCATAACGCTTTTACCCTCAGTGAAGCAGCTCCAACAATTACCGCTGTAGATACCACCAGCGCCGGTGATGCTTTTATTGCTGGCGTACTGTACTACTTAAACCACAGCGATAATGCAGTGCCACTTACTGATAAGCTAAATGATGAGTCAATAGTAAAAAAAGCGCTTCACTTTGGTCTTCGCTGTGGCTCAAAAGCTTGCTTAGCTAAAGGCGCTTTTCCTGCGCTTCCCACGCAGCAAACACTTTCGCAATAAACCAAGATACTTACAAAAAAGGCCACTGTTGGCCTTTTTTATTAAGCGTCATACATTATTGGTTTTTAACCACTCTAGAGCGGTAGTGGCATTTTCAAAGTATTGTATTTCACCCGACATAAACCAACTGCCTAACTTAGCTATGGTTGATTGCCACTCTTTATTGCCGTAAATCGCTATTTTTTTAAACTCTTTGTTGTGCTTTAAGCCAAGTTTTAAATCATCCCATGCAGCTCTAAGCTCCCAACCATCTAACTCGGTGCCATCTATTAATACATTAACAATAGGATGTTTAACTTCGCCTAACGCTGAATCGATCATCGGGGTGATCACTTCATAGTCTTTGTGAGTTAAGGTACCAATTGCCTTAAGTGTTAAGAAAAACTCACTGCCTGAGCGCTCAATACCAATCGACAAACCATGTGTTAAATTAACCATAACTCAACCCTTTAATGAAAAGAGCTTAAATTATAGGCAATAGTTAAAAGCTTTTACTTGAAGCAGATCAAAAAACAGCCAGTTAATGCTGACTTATCCTTTGAGCTAATTATGTTTCTTTAATCGATTAACTTGGTTTTCTACATCATTTAAATAGCCGGTCTTTATCCATACTCTTGCGCCATTGTTACCCGCTGTGGCGTTAATTTGACTATTAACAGGCACTCTAAGCCAACTGTGTTTTTCAAGTGTGTCGTTATGCTCTTGTAAAGTGCCATCCAAAACCAACAACTCAGCGCCACCACTTACCGTGAGCGTTAAAGATTGATTAGCATTAAACTGCACAATACTCACTGTTTCATATGCATCTTGATATAACAAAATGGCATTTAGGTCATTAAATTCGGGATTTTTCTGCCCTTGCATATGCTGTGTGTGAATACACACGTGCTGGCGATCTTCTGGCTGAAACTGCCACAGTTTTACAAATATAATGCAACCGTCTTTTGAGCCTGGAGTATGTTTTGATTGCGGAGGATTACGAATATAGGCACCTTCTGGGAAATCGCCATGCTCATCTTGAAATACCCCATCGAGTACTAAAAACTCCTCGCCCCCAGTATGAGTATGTGGGCTAAAGTGGCTGTTTGGCGCATAGCGTACAATACTAGTGGCACGAGCAACTTCGTCGCCCACTCTGTCAAGTGGACGTCTATCAACACCTGGCATGGGCGAAGCTATCCATTCAAGTGACTCGCTATGTACTACGACACGTTGACTAAAGTCGGCAGCAATTTTCATAGTTGGCTCCAAATTATTAATTTTTAGCAGCAATACTTGGACGCTGAGCGACCTTTTGTTGCCATGCAATTAAGTGCGTGAGTTCAGTAGGAATAGCAATTTGTGCAAAGCCTGCAAACACAAGTCCTGCGTATAAGGTAATATCTGCAACACTAAATTGTTCACCTGCCACATAAGTTGAGTTTGCTAATACGCTATTAAAATAAACCAAGCCTTGCTGTGCTTTTTCAGCTTGCTTTTCACCCCATGCAACATTTTGATAGGTTTCAAGTTCAGGTCCTAATCCATCAGTAGCATGATGAAAGTAAGTGGCAATTGCATCAAGTACCATCGACTCAGCACGTTTTTGCATCATATTAATTACCGCGCGTTCTTTTGCCTCAACACCAGTTAATGAAGGGCCTGCAAAAGCGGTATCAATGTATTGTGTAATTGCAGTGCACTCGGCAATAAAAGTACCATCATCAAGCTCTAGTACAGGTACACCTGCCAACGGATTCTTTGCCAAGAAAGCCTCACTGCGGTGCTCCCCATTTAATAAATCAACAGCAACAAACTCTACTTTATCAGTCGCATTTTTTTCAGCAAGTGCAATACGAACCCGTAATGGGTTAGGGAAATTTTCTACGTCATAAATTTTCATAATTATCTCTTATATTTTTAACAACAACCTAGGGTCTGTTGACCTTTGCGGATTATAATTTGTTCAAACTAAGGGCGGTTTAATCGCGGCGCGAGATTTGTAACCTAGTGGGCTAAGTAAAAACCGAGTAACAAAGAGTAAATCGCCCTTAGGCAGAACCCTTCGGGCAGCGCCTGTTTGGTATTGATGCTGCGTTATCGCCTATTTATGGGGAACAACCACACCACATAGGCGCTGCCTTGCCTAAATGCCAAACAGACTGCTGCAAATTTAACCTTGAAAGGTCAACAGACCCTAATTAATATTAGCAAATCAAGCCTACCTACTGATAGGTAATTTATAGCAAGCGCTTAGTGTTTGCAAACTAAAAATAAAAGAGCTTGAAAATAACTACCTACTGGTTGATAATTTTTTCAGATAACAGCAAGGAAATATCAAAATGAGTAAAAAAGCAGCCCTCCTACAAGCCGCAGAAAATAAAGTGCGACTGGGTGGATATAGCAACTTTAGCTTTAGAGAACTTGCTACTGAAATAGGTATAAAAAGTGCCAGTGTACATTATCACTTTCCAACCAAAGCTGATTTAGGTGCAGAGCTTGCGCATCAATACACCAACGCTTTTATGTTGGTACTTGGCGATCCTGACGCCCTAAAAGCCAATGGTAAAAATCCTATTGATATTTATACTCAGTTATTTAGAAATGCACTCGTGATAGACAAAAAAATGTGCTTATGTGGCTTGCTCGGCGCAGAAAGCGACAGTCTCCCTGATAAAGTGCGGGTTGAAGTTCAGCGGTTTTTTAATAAAAATCTAGCGTGGTTAACCCAAGCACACGCTGCGAATGGTGAAGAAAACCCTGCTCGCGCGGCAATACAAACAGTGAGCTTATTAGAGGGTGCGATGATTATTAGTAAAACCCTAGATGATATTAGCTACTTCGAACAAGCCACTTTTTAAATGCTTATATAAAAAAAGCGAGCTTAAATAAAGCTCGCTTTTTACATTAGTAGCTATGTGGTTTTAAGCTGGACGCACTTTATGTTTTGAATGCACAAAGGCTAATACAATAAAGCCTATAACCGCCACTACTACTCCAATTGGCTTACCTAAATCACTTGATAAGTTTAACCCAATTGCCGCAGTCATAATGTAAGATAAGGTCACTGCGGTTGCGATCACGGCGGGTATACTCGTGATCCAGTGGAATGTACCACGGTCAAATAGGTACTTGGTTGCAAGCCACAACACACTGGTAGAAAGCAGCATATTTGAAAACGCAAAATAACGCCAAATAACAGAGAAGTCGAGCTTAGTCATAAAATAAGCAATGGTTAAAATTGGCAGTGCTAACAACAAACGATTGCGTAAACTTTGCGGAATACTAAACGCATCAACCACCGTTAAGCGCAGAGAGCGGAACGCCGTATCACCTGACGTGATAGGGAAAACAGCAACAGCAATAATAGCCATGATACCGCCAAATACACCTAAGTAGCTATTTGCGATATGGTTAACCACTAAGCCAGGACCGCCTAAATCAAGCATCGATTTTAAACCCGCGTACCCTTCTGGGAAGGCTGCAATACCAGCAAGTGCCCAAACACAACCTACAATACCTTCACACATCATCGCGCCGTAATAAACTGGGCGTACATATTTTTCATTAGTTAAACAACGGGCAATAATAGGTGCCTGCGTAGAGTGAAAACCACTAATAGCACCACAGGTAATGGTTATAAATAGCAACGGCCAAGTGGGCAGTCCATCAGGATTGGGTGCTAAAAAGTCGTGAGCATGATCGGCCTCAAAGTATGCTAAAAAGTCGCCAGCCACAGGTAAATGAGGTGCATTAATTAACAGTGATACCGCAATAGCTACTGTCATTACAATCATTAACAAACCAAAAATAGGGTAAAACTTAGTGATGATTTTATCGATTGGTAACAACGTGGCTAAAAAGTAATACGCTAAAATAGCCAAAACCCAAAATGTATTGCTAGCAAAAATGGTGCCTTCAAATGCATCTAAGTTACTCAATAAGCCTGCAGGGCTCATAATAAATACTACGCCAACAAAAAATAACAACATAGCGGTAAATATAAGCATAAAGCCTTTAAATACAACGTTGTAATAATGGCCTGCAATTTCAGGTAAACTTTTACCATCTTCTTTAATGCTCATAACGCCAGAAAAGAAGTCATGTACTGCACCGCCTAAAACGTTACCCAGTACAATCCACACTAATGCTACGGGGCCATACAATGCGCCCAAAATAGGGCCAAATATGGGGCCTACTCCTGCAATATTCAAAAACTGAATTAAAAATGCACGAACAGGGTGAATAGCAACGTAGTCAACACCTTCGCTAAAGCGCTTTTGCGGTGTGTCTACGGTTGAATCTAAACCCGCTTGTTTTGCAACAAACGGGCTATAAAACTTATAGCCTAATATTAAAATAGTCAGGCAGATAAAAAAGATGATCATAAAGCACGCTTCTCTTTTTGTATGTGTTTATAGAGCGCTATTTTGCCGCCCCACTTTTTAAAATAACAATTGAACGTAGCATATGAAAAAGTAGCCAACAATGAGACGTTTGGCTAATGCGCTCGCCAAATCAAATTCATTCGAAAAGGTAAAACTAGGTAACAGCATTCGTTACTCATAAAAACAGGATTAAAAAACACTAAAAATGCTTATATTGCGACTAAAATCTATACGCTAATCTACAACATTAGCTACACCTGAGTTGTTAATTAGCCTACGATAAACATTATTACTACTTTAAATTTACTGCTTTTGCCGTACATGGCTTTGCCAAAAAACAAGGATGCCCTCAATGACACCGTTTACTACGCCCGATTTATACGATGAACATCGCGATAATGTGCAAGTTGCTGATAGTGGCTTGCAACACTTTGGTAATAAAACTCACTTTTATGGTCAAGTAGTGACCGTCACCTGCCCTGACGATAACTCGTTTGCTGGTAAAATATTGCATGAAAATGGTGACGGCAAAGTGTTAGTTGTTGATGGTTTTGCCAGTAAGCGTTTTGCTTTTATTGGCGATATGATTGCAGAGCGCGCATTAAAAAATGGCTGGCAGGGCATAATTATTAATGGCTGCTGTCGCGATATTGAAATTCTTGCCACACTTGATTTACCTGTAATGGCGCTAGGCGCAACACCACGCTGCACCACTAAGCGCGGTTTAGGTGCTAAAGATCACCCGGTTAATATGTTAAACACCACAATTAATACCGGTGATTGGGTATATGCTGATGTAAACGGCTTAATAATTAGCGCTAACAAGCTGCTGTAATTTCTGAAAACAATATTTATTTTAGCTGTTTTATTATATTGAAGATCTGATTTGTGAGCCGTTTATGGGCAATTGCATCAAAGTGAATTCCTTCCTTAACACACGGACTTATTCTTGGGTAGCAATCGACTAGTTTGCAATCAAATTTGCTTACAACGTCAGAAAATAGTGCGCCTAAGTATTTTAACTTTTTAGCGGCACCTGAATATATGTTTTTGTAATTACCAACTTCATAGACTCTAGCGGGACTTAAAATAATAATTTTGGGAGCAGGATTCACTGATTGATAAAAATCCTTAATATCAATTAGTAACTGAGTTAAGCCCTGCGAAATTTGCTCTGGTGTTAAATCAAAGCGCGCTTTTAAATCATTGGTGCCAAGCTGAATAATAACAACGTCAACGGTGTGCACTTCAAGATAAGGTTTTAAATATTTAATCCCTGACTTATCACCATCAAAAGGCGGATCGTTGACTAGGGTTCTATTCGGTTGCCCCGCTTCAATCACAAGGTGATCTGAAGAACCCAATAGCTCTGCCAGCATACCTGGCCATCGCTCACACTCAGCAAGCCTTTTCCCATCAACAGGAGAAATACCAAAGGTATTGGAATCACCAAAACACAGAATATTCATTAAAACGGATTCAATGTATAGCCTTGCTGCTGTAACTGGGCGTGAGCGGTCATCGCTGAAAGCGCCATTTTCACTCCAGGGATAAGCTGCTTTGATGCTACCTTCATATGCATTGCCGACTGCCCGCACACATATACCTGCGTGTTATTAGCTAGCAGCTGTTTAATTAAAGATTCGGTTTTGTTATCAACATCAAATCGTGCTTTATACACGCTGTTTTGAAGTACATCAACACTGGCTCCACCATGTACCACTAGCGCCAGCTGAATACTTTCCGGCTTAACGCCATGAGCCACATGCATATTGATAAAGCGCGCTAACGAATTAATATGATTATTTTGCGCGCCTTTTTCAGCGCCTTCACCTACGTCAAAAGCTATCTTAAACTGCGTTTGGCTTAAATCAGACACATGCTCGGGCACATTATAAAAATAGCCATAGTCTTTAATAACAGGCGCAGGATCTGCAGCAAGAGTGCTAAAGCTAGCTAAAAGTAAGCTTGAGCCAATAAGTAACGTTTTCATACATCCTCCTTTTTACTTTTTGTTTAGCCTAACGCTATTTAACGTGATTAACTAGCCTGAACATGTGAATGTGCTTTAAAAGTCATTCCTAAATAATTAAAGGTATGTTTAAACATATCGATAAATGCGTCTGGCGCAGAGGGAGATGCGGCATTAGACAACAGTGAAAACTGTTTTTGACGTAAAGTTCTAAGCTTCGGTTTTAACGCCTCATCATCCATGTAATCTGTGATCCTATCTATAAATGCTTTCATTTGTGGCGTGGTGTTATACCAGTACACAGGCGATGCGAACACCCAATGTTCGTAGCGAAGTAACACTTCAAACAAATTATAAAAATCATCATTGTGATACTGCTTATCGTAGCGATAAGGTGAAATAACATAATCATCTAAGCAAAAAATAATGCCGCTTTGTTGCTTACTATAGGCATTAACTTGCGCGGTAGTGTTGCCATTTTTACGTCCACTTGAATATATGATTGCGATATTGTGTGCTGATTTTTCTTGCATTGGGCTAGCTCCTTTTCTTATGATGGAGCAAAGCTTAAAACCTCAAGTTAAGTTTAGGTCAATAAGCAATAATGAAATTTTTAAAAGGAATTAAAGTGATGGCGGTACAAAAAAAGCTCACTGAAGCCAACTTAACAGTTGGGTTTGTCGCTAAACGAAGTGGCGTTAAGGTATCTACACTGCACTTTTACGAAAATAAAGGACTAATACGCAGTTGGCGAAACAGTGGCAATCAACGGCGCTTTAAACCAGATGTACTAAGGCGAGTCGCAGTTATAAAAGCAGCACAAGCGATGGGGATCACGCTTGAAGAAATTAAACAAACTCTGGCAACGTTACCAGAGCAGCGTACACCAACACAAAAAGACTGGTCTGCACTTTCAAAACAATGGCAAGCACAGCTTGATGAGCGCATTGCTTATATGCAACGTTTACGCGAACGGGTAGATGGCTGTATTGGCTGTGGGTGTTTATCAATGAGTAAGTGCCCTATTTACAACAAAGACGACCACTTAGGTGAAACCCAAAGTGGTGCCATTTTGTTAGAGCGAGATTAGTTAAATTTCACATGCACCATATATCGTAAAAAAATGCTCTGGCGCTTCTTGTATAGGTATGTCATATGTTTTTAGCTCTTTGCCAATATCACATTGTAGATCTGAAAGTAGCCTTTTTAGCGTTTCACTATCGCCATGAATCGACACAATTAAATACCATAAAACGACCCCATCAGGCGTGCCATTTTCTAAATAGATATGCTGATGCAATGATTCGTTATCAAACATGTTAGACGGTTTACTTGTTCTAATGGTTTTTGCTTTGAAATTAAAAAAGCCATTGCCATCAGTTATTGTTTCATCTTTATATTCATCGCCATAAGTGAGTAAACGTACCACTTTAGTATTTGCAACCGGCTGCCCTTTATCGAGTAACTGCCCCTTTATCGGAGGCGATAAAACAAAATTCTGTTTATTTAAAAAACCAAACATATTTGCACAAACCTGTGTTGTAGTAATACTAAATAAAATTACTAATAAAATAGCTTTGACTACTGACATCAAGGTCCCTCCTTGGTTTAAGCCCTAAAATACAGTTATTATTCATAAGGTATTCGAAGCCGTGTAGCAAAAATTTAAATACATTAGCAAAAAATATCAAGAGAGCTTTGAAAGAGACCTCAGTTAATGGCTATGTCTTTTCATAGTAGTTCTCCTATAGCCTATTAATGCTGCCTAATACAGATACATTAATGGCAATACACAGCCACAATACCAATATAAATACACGTTTTTGTGACTTATGTCGTAAGGTTTGCTGAGCGATAAGTGCTCCAGGCCATCCTCCAAATAGAGCCAATAGATGTAAATGCCGTTCGGGTATACGATGTACTTGTTTACGGTTTGACTGCACTGCTTTTCGTTTATCCCACGCGTAGTATAAAAATGTGATACCACTGAGAAATGAAATATATATTGGTATAAACATCTCAATTTTATGATTTAAGTAAGCAAGCCATAATGCGACTATAAACACGCTCGAAAATATAATTAAGGTACTTTTTATCAAAAAATAATCGCCTATAATAAGAATAATAAAAATAAACACTCGGGTTAAATTATGACATATTTAAAGGCTGTGATGCTGCTGTTATCACTATCTATATTTAGTATTCAAGCAAACAACAAAACAGACTCACTAGCGCCAGAACTTGAGATATTCGCGCCTTACTTAGGTACGTGGCAAGCTGATTTTAATACCGAAAAAGGTAAGCCAAGCATTCAAGATGTGAGTAAATGGCAGCGCGTACTCAATGGTAAAGCCATTCGTACTACACACTCTATCAATGAGGGTGAGTATGGAGGGGAATCAATGATTTTTTACGATATTAAAAAGCAGTCTTTGGTGTTTTATTACTTTACTACCGCAGGCTTTTACACCAAAGGAACAATAAAGGTACTCAGCCCGACTCAGTTTGTTGCCTATGAAGATGTTACTGGTAGCAAAGAAGGGATCACTAAAGTTAAATCAACCAGTGAATTTAAAGATCAACAGTTTGTTGTTTCTACCTCTTATTTAAAAAAAGGGGAATGGACTAAACCGGAACAGCGTATTTACACTCGCAGTACAAAAACCGTTAAATTTAAATAACTTTGGACTTAAAACTCAAAAGGCAGCCTAGGCTGCCTTTGTTATTTATAATAACCGCTATTATTTTGCGAATTTTTTAAATGGTTCGTCAACTGGTGTATCAGCTAAGTGATTGGTGTAATTGCTCATTACTTTTTGCGATAAACCAACAATTATTTCTAGCAGTTGCTGTTTACCGTAACCTACTGCAAAAAATTTCTCAATTTGCTCATTGCTAATTACGCCGCGATTGCGTGTCATTGCAAGCGTAGTTTCACGCAGCGTTTCAAGTTTTGCATCTGCAAGTGGTGTTTCATTAGCGAGTGCATCAACAATACCTTGATCAACTTTCATTGAAGCGGCAATTGCGCTGTGTGCTGGTACACAGTAATGGCATTCGTGCTCAACATTAATTGACTGCCATACCACTGTTAGCTCTTCTGCGTTAAACGATGTTTTTTGAAATAAGTCGTGCAGTACTTGGTAGCCTTTAAGTAGCGTAGGTGCTTCTGCCATTACTGCATGAAGGTTTGGCACCATACCAAATGCAGCTACTGAATCAGCCATAAGCGATTTTGATTCTTCAGGTGCGTTGTCTTGAGTATATAACGTAAATTCTGCCATGTTCTGCTCCAATAAATTAATGTAATTAACTAACTTCGAAACACATACTATTTGATTTTGAGCGACTGCTCAATTTAAAATTGAACAGTCGCTCAATTTAATAGAAACAATTATGGCCAATAAAGTAAAATTTGAACGCGAGCAAGTTGTTCGTGCCGCTAGTCAATTATTCTGGGAGAAGGGCTTTCATGCTACATCCACTCGCGATTTGCAAGATGCAATTAATATGCGCCCAGGCAGCATTTATGCGGCATTTAGCTCAAAGGAAGGTTTATATTGTGAAGCGATAAAAAATTATGCCAAGCAGATGCAAAGCCTAATAGATGAACGTTTAGCATCGTGCAGCAGTATTCTTGGGGCACTTCAAGACTTTGTAGAGTATGTTGTTATTTCCTCAAAAGGTCATACTCCAAGTGCTATCTGCATGTTAGTAAAGGCCAATAATGAATTTATTGAGAAAGACAGTTACCTTTACCAAATCAGTGCAGAGCTGATGATAAACTTTGAACATTACCTTACTGAACTATTTACACTCGCTGTAGCTGATAAAGAGTTAAGTGGGAATATTTCACCCGTAGAGTATGCTCGCTTTTTCCAAGTACAATTGACTGGATTACGTAGTTATTTTAATCGACCAAATGTAGAGAAATTAGCCAAACCAATGATCGAAAATATGTTTTCACTGATGAAAAGTCTTTAGCTGAAAACTAATGACAAATAAAAAGGCAGCTAATCGAAGTTAGCTGCCTTTTTTATCTAAAACCAAAATTCGACATTTAAGTTTTTAATTTATTAAGCTCAGAATCTTGCTGTGCAACCAGTTTGTTCAACTCTTCACTGCTATCACCTGCTTGAGCAGATAAATCAGAAAGCTGAGAAGCCGCATCCGAAATTATCGTCAAGTTACGATTTATTTCTTCGGTGACTAAGCTTTGCTCTTCAGCAGCCGTTGCAATATGGGTAATTTGATTGGTTATTTCATCTACTTTCACAACCACACTGTGCAGTGCATCAAAAGCTGTTGAGGTTTCATCTACTGCAGTTTCGGCACGTACTACGCCTTTTTCAATAACAGTTGATGCATTACCCACTTCTGAAAGTAAGCTATCGATTAAACTGCTAATGTCATCGGTAGATGAACGCGTTTTAGATGCTAAAGCTCTAACCTCATCAGCAACAACGGCAAAACCACGTCCGTGATCCCCAGCTCGTGCAGCCTCAATAGCTGCGTTTAGTGCTAGTAAGTTAGTTTGCTCAGAGATAGTTCGGATCACATCAAGTATCTGGGTAATATCATTACTACGTGATGCTACTTTTTCAACCGCCTGATTAGCTTCTTTAATTTCTTCAGACATGGTTTTAACTTGCGTCATAGCCGATGATAAGCTCGATTCGCTACTAACCACTAAGGTGTTAATTTCATCAGCTTGTTGCGCCGACTGCTCTGAAGCTTTTGCCACTTCAAGTGCTGTCGCGCTCATTTCGTTCATTGCAGTAACTACACTTTCAATTTCTTTAAACTGTGCTTGCACATTATGCTTGGTTTCTATCGCAATATTAGAGGTAACTTCACCTTGGTGCTTGGTTTGATCTGAGACCGCTTTCAGCTCACTGATCAATTCACGAAGTTTTGATAAAAACTTATTAAATCCTCCAGCCAGAGCTATAAGCTCAGCGTGAGTATCAACATGCAGAGTTTGTGTTAAATCACCTTCCGAGCTTGCTAAATTGTCAACCCGCTCCTGAATTTTTTTAAGCGGCGCAACAACACTACCTACAACAAGCTTCATTACTACAAATGCTAATACAGCAATCACTGCACCCGTGATCAAAATAATCACGCCGAGTTCTTTTGCTGCCTCAGACATGCCCGCAGTTAATTGAATAGGCCCCTCAAAAGCAAGTTCAGCGGGTACTTCAATTAGCAACATCCATTTCACATCAGCAAGCTTAATTTCAATCGGGTAAGACACCATTATCTCTGCGCCTTGCTTGTCTATTCCCTGAGTGCCTTTTAGTGCTTTGTAACTCTCATAACTTTTATCACTAACAGCTTCTTTTAGCGGGCGGCCTAATTTTTCTTTATAATGGCTCGTGCCAACAATTAAGCCCAAATGGCTGAGTAACGTTACCTTTGCTTTGCCATCATAAAGCGCTTTTGAAAGCTCTTCTGTTAATTTTTGAAATACAGGTAAGGTAATATCGGCCCCTGTTACGCCAACAAACTTTCCCGACTTAACAATGGGTACAACGAGTGAAGTCATCATTTCTGAATAACCCGGTGTTATCTCATAAAGGTAGGGTTCCATAATGCACGGTTTTAATTTATCTTTCGCACACAAATACCATTCGGCTTCACGTAAACCAAATTCATTTACTGTATCAGCGTATTTTTCTGCTGCGTCTTCCACAACCTGTTGTTCAACCATACCGTTGCTGTTTTTGGTAAAATATATTTCTAATGAACCGGCACCGGCAACAGAGTGGTCATAACCTTGGGTAAATTCGCTATCTTTACCGTCAAAGCCATTTTTTTCAAACTGCGAATATATAGAAGAAATAACGTCATTACTTTCTAATATTGAACGATTTAGTAAAACAACCGACTCTCGGTCTAGTGATGTTTTCTCAGCATCCTCTAAAATACTACCCAAAGAGAAAGGCACTCGGTAGGCTTCGTTAATAAAGGCAGCAATTTTTTCACCATAAGCTGCTGCGTTTGCTGTTAGCCGCCCATCGACCTCATTTACAATTAAGGTTTCAGCCTCAGCAGAGGTGTTGGCATTACTCGACGATAGTTTAGACCAAAGTATGCCTGAAAATAGTATTACCGTTAAAAGTATACTTCCGACGCTTATCCACAATAACTTTTTTGCTAACGCTATTTCCCGCATTTATAACTACCTTGCTTTACTTATTTATTTTTTAGTTTAGACCAAATTAAACAACATATTATTAATTATTTTGAAATAATCTAATTAACTTAAATTTCACAACTAACCATCGTTTAACTTTGCTTATTTAGTCGCTTGGTCACTAGCACAACAATCAGAAGCAAGCTAACACTTACCCACAAGCAAGCCTGTAGCCCATATAGTTTATACATTAATCCCGAGAATACTGTCCCAACCAGTCGACCGGTTGCATTAGCCATATAATAAAAACCCACATCTAATGATACTGCATCGCTTTTAGCAAGGCTGACTATCAGGTAACTATGCAAAGAGGAGTTAACCGCAAAAGCAGCACCAAAAATTAACAAACCGGTGATCAAACTGATATGAATAGCAATATTAAACTGCATGAGCACTGCTAATATAAAAGTAACCCCCGTTAAAGCAATGGCCCAGTAGTATGCCTTATTAAGCACATCGATTTTATTAGCCGAATTACCGGTTATTTTAGGGGCTTGTGACTGCACAGCTCCATAGGCAATAACCCACAGTGCCATAAAACCACTTACCCACCAATGATCCCAGTTAAACTGGGCGGCCAAATAAACAGGCAGCGCAACTACAAACCATACATCACGTGCCGCAAATAAACATAATCGCGCAGCACTGAGTAAATTAATTGCTCTGGATTTTGAAAATAGCTCCTTAAATTTAGGCTTATTTTTGGCTTTACCCATATCACCTTTTAAGTAAATTAGGCTAACCAGCCAAGCAATACCTAACAGAGCAATCAGTGCAAGTAATGCGCCTTTAAAACCCACTAAAGTTAATAGTAACCCTCCTAAAAAAAAGCCTATGCCTTTGAGTGCATTCTTTGAACCAGTTAGTAGCGCAATCCATTTATATAATTTACTTTGCCCTGTTTCGTCATCAGACACTAAATACTTAATTGCGCTTTTAGCACTCATTTTATTCAAATCTTTGGCAATACCACTGAGTGCTTGTGCAGCCATAACGTAAAAAACGCCCAGCCAATCACTAGGTACACATAACATAGCTAAAGCAACAAGCTGTATGCCTAAGCCAATATTCATGGTTTTATTTAGGCCTAAATGCGCGCCAAGCCACCCCCCTACTAAGTTAGTGATCACCCCAAACACTTCATAAAACAAAAACAGCATAGCGATGGCAAGTGCATCATATCCTAGCTGATGGAAATACAGCACCACCAGCATTCGCAGCGCCCCATCGGTTAAAGTAAACGCCCAATAATTACCGGTAATAATTAAATATTGTTTTATCGCTTGAGGTAAATCACTAAGTTGAGCAAACATGGTTAATACCTTGGGCTAATTAACTACATCACTTTTTGCTACTTTTAGCATAAGTTCGGCGGTACGGTTTGCATATCCCCACTCATTATCGTACCAAGCATATAATTTAAGCTGGGTATTATTAATCACCATGGTAGAAAGCGCGTCGATAGTACAACTACGCGGATCGGTTTTATAATCAATAGACACAAGTGGCTTCTCTTCATAACCTAAAATCCCTTTTAATGTGCCCTCTGCAGCCTGATAAAACCACTCATTTACTTCATCTTGCGTAACACCGTGCTCAAGCTCAAATACACAGTCGGTAATTGATGCATTAGTAAGTGGTACACGAACAGCATGGCCATTAAGTTTTCCTTTAAGCTCAGGGAAAATATGCGTAATAGCCGTAGCACTGCCTGTTGTGGTGGGAATTAAACTGGTACCACATGAGCGAGCTCGACGTAAGTCTTTATGTGGGGCATCAATAATAGTTTGGGTGTTAGTTATATCGTGAATAGTAGTCATAGAGCCGTGTTTAATACCCACTTTTTCTTGTAGTACTTTAACAATTGGCGCTATACAGTTTGTTGTACATGATGCCGCTGTAACAATTTTATGCTCATCAGGATTATATAAATCATCATTTACGCCCATCACTACATTTAAAATACCGTCTTCTTTCACCGGTGCAGTCACTACCACACGTTTTACACCTTGAGCTAGGTAGTGATTTAATAATTCGGTGGTTTTCATCACACCGCTGGCTTCAATGACTACATCGCAATCAGACCAATCAGTATCATCAATGTTTTTATTGTTAGTTACAGCAATAGTGTGTTTTCCTACACTAAAGCTGTGCGCTGATGCTATTACATTGTGTGCCAAACGCCCATGTACTGAATCAAATTCGAGTAAATGTGCATGCGTTTTAGCATCGCCAGCAACATCATTAATTTTAATAAATTCAATTTCTGGCCAATCAAGTGCTGCACGCAATGTTAAGCGCCCCATACGGCCAAAACCATTAATCCCTACTTTAATTGTCATAATAAATACCTTTAAAAGTTAATTAACAGCAGTTTGCTGCACGCTCAGGGCGGTTACCCATTGCATTGAGTCGATTTAAATCATCGTTATAAAATTCAATATTAGCGCTACGGGTTTGTGCTAGTACATTTTCAGCCCACTCTGGTAGGGCTTTATTAATACTGTAATACACCCATTGATTTTGCTTACGATCGCTCAATAAGCCACATTGCCTAAGCTGGGCTAAGTGACGAGATACTTTAGGCTGGCTAAGCTCAAGGGCTGCCACAAGCTCGCATACACATAATTCTTGCTCATGGCTAATTAGCAGCATGGCTTTTAAGCGCGTATCGTCAGCTAAGCATTTATAAAACTGTAGTGGGTTGAGTTGTTCCATAGCGTCCTCGTTTGGTTTATGCACATACAATAAAACAAAAAACAAACATATGGAATAGTGAATATATGAAATTTCGAATGTAACTAGATTTATCTATTTTCAATTCATTTATAAATATAGTAGCGAATAAAAAACACGCGATGATCACTCATGGCGTGTTTTTATAAACAATATAAAGAGGTAAATTAAATAACTGAAAGTTCTACCTCAATATTACCACGTGTTGCGTTTGAGTATGGGCATACTTGATGTGCTTTATTTACAAGCTCTTGCGCCGCGGCTGTGTCCATATCACCTAGTGATACAGCAAGCTTTACAGCAATACCAAAACCGCCTTCAATAGCACCAATAGACACTTCAGAGTTAATGTAAGTATCGCTTGGTAAAGCAACTTTTTCGCTACCGGCTACAAATTTAAGTGCACCAATAAAACAGGCGGCATAACCTGCTGCAAATAATTGCTCTGGATTAGTGCCTTGACCATCATCACCACCTAACCCTTTAGGCGTTGATAAGTTAACATCTAAACGACCATCATCTGATTTAGCTACCCCTTCACGTCCGCCTGTTGCCGTTGCTTTTGCTGTATAAGCTACATTTTGTAATACATTCATAGTGAACTCCTAAGATTTAAAATTTTCACACTAGTTACTTTGTATGCAAAATAATAGAGCAACTAAATTCTGATTGCAAATACTTTGCATGCAAACTAAAATACTCTGTATTGAAATGAGGATAAAACGATGTCGTTTGAACAGTTAAAATTAAAAAATCAGCTATGCCATCGTTTATACATGGCGTCCAACAGCATAGCCCGTGCCTATCGAGAACCTCTAGCTGAGCTTAACCTTACCTATCCTCAGTATGTTGTTATGATGGCGCTGTGGGAACAAGATGAAGTAACCATCGCCGAACTAATCGATAAAACCGCAATTGATGGTGGCGCGCTTACTCAAATATTAAAAAAGATGACCAGCAAGTCACTACTTAACGTTATAAAGGACGAACACGATAAGCGTAAGCGTTTGGTGCAATTGACTCACACGGGTCAATCTTTAAAACTTAAAGCTGCTGATATTCCAAAAACAATTTTCTGTAAATTTGACAGTATCGACACTAACCAAGCACAGCAATTAATGCAGTTACTCGATTTAATCGTTAGCGACTTAAGCACCCAGACTGAAGATGAAAGTGTCGATGCTAAAGACAGTCCCAAGTTAGTGCAAACCTAGCGTAAATTTATCCAATGTGGTGCTTAAGCTTTTTTATAGTTTAGTTATAAAAAATTAACTTATTGATTATTATTCATAAAATATTCAAATAACAATTGGCATACTTCTTCCTACTCTCTTATTGACGTTAGCAACACCAAGGAACAAGCTATGTTTAATTTTTATAATACTTTGTATTTTTTGTGGCGTTTGGATATTAGCGTTTGGCAAGTAAACGAGCCAACAAATACGCATACCACCAGCGAAAAAGAGCGAATGTACTCTCGTTGAACTATTTTTGAACAGACTTTGCAAGCTGAGTCATAGCGTTGTATTGTAAAAGACTATTTAACCGGATAGTGGAACGTGTATGCATGCTTTAGAAGTTAATTTTGACGGCTTAGTCGGCCCTACTCACAACTACGCAGGTTTGTCGTATGGCAATGTTGCCTCGTTAAATAACGCGGCGAGCTTTTCAAATCCGCAAGAAGCTGTATTGCAGGGCCTGGCTAAAATGAAAGCCATGCACGATAAAGGCTTAACCCAAGGGGTATTTGCGCCTCATGCTCGCCCTGATTTAAATGTACTTCGCCGTTTAGGATTTACTGGCAACGATGCGCAAGTCATTAATAAAGCTTTTAAAGCTGATCCTATTTTATTGCGCGCCTGTTACTCTGCCTCTGCCATGTGGACCGCTAATGCAGCCACCGTATCGCCTTCACCTGATACTAACGACGGCAAGGTACACTTCACTGCGGCTAATCTAAATAATAAATTTCATCGCTCTTTAGAGCCAAACACCACTACACGTTTGCTCAAAGCGATGTTTAATAACGAACAATACTTTGCACACCATTCACATTTGCCTGAGCAAGGTTTTTTTGGTGATGAAGGCGCAGCAAACCATACTCGGCTGTGCGACAGCCATGGTGAAACCGGCTTAGAATTATTTGTATTTGGTGCAAGTGCTTTTAACAGTCAGCTTGTTAAACCCGTTAAGTTCCCTGCAAGGCAAACTTTGGAAGCGTCTGAAGCCATTTGTCGATTGCACAATATAAAAGATACCAGCCAAATACTATTACAACAAAACCCTGATGTAATTGACCAAGGAGTGTTCCATAATGATGTAATCGCGGTGGGTAACGCCAATGTTTTATTATGCCATCAGCAGGCGTTTTTAAATCAAACGCAAGCATTAGAAGATATCCGCGAAGCTTATGTAGGTAACAAACAGCTTTATATTATTGAAGTGCCAACCAGCAAAGTGAGTATTCAAGATGCTGTTAGTAGTTATTTATTTAATAGCCAACTGGTTAGCCTTAGTGACGATGCAATGTTGCTCGTTGCCCCACAAGAATGCCAGCGTAATCCTGCTGTAAAAGCGTATATTGAAGAGCTAATTATTGCTGATAACCCAATAAATCAAGTGCAATTTTTTGATTTGCGCCAAAGTATGCAAAATGGCGGCGGACCTGCTTGTTTGCGTTTACGTGTGGCGCTTAATAGCCAAGAATTAGCAGCGGTAAATCCTGATGTTATTTTAAATGACGAAAAATATAGCCAATTATGTGATTGGGCTACTCGCCATTACCGAGATAAGCTTGGTGCCAACGACTTTGCAGACCCTGCTTTACTAACCGAAAGCTACCAAGCCCTTGATGAGTTAACACAATTACTGAGCTTGGGGTCAGTTTATCCCTTCCAATTAGAAGCCTAAGCTTTATTTTTATAGGGGGAAGATACACAGTATTTAAATCTTCTTCCTGTAATTAATAACTTTAATTCAATTTAGGTTAAGTTTTTGTATCTATAATAAGAGACACTTAATTACGTTTTGGAAACCTAACATGAACTTAAAATCAACATTACTTAGTAGCGCCGTCTTATTAGCATTAACGGGTTGTGGTTCATCAAACGATGACTCTCCTATTACTCCTACCGATCCGCAAAAATCAACGTTTAGTTTAGGGGTTTCAGATGCACCAGTCACTGGTCTAAAAGCGGTTAATGTAGTTTTTGACTCTATCATCCTTCGTTCACAAGGTGGCGAAGATTTTAGCTTCGAAACCCGTGAAGCCAGCGATTTAACCAAAGCTGAAATGGTTAACTTATTGGATTACACTGGCGATGATATTTTTTCCTTACTAGAAGGCGAAGACGTACCTGCAGGTGAATACGCGTGGATACGTGCTGATGTAATCAATGGTGATATAAACAACCTAACTGAAACTTCGCATGTTGTTTATGAAGATGACAGCACTGCACCGTTAATCGTAAAACGAAAAGGCAATGACGGAATAGGCGAAATTCAACTTGATGGTTTTACTCTGAATCAGACGGACAACACTTTTGTACTTGAATTTGACCTTAAAAAATCGTTAGTTGCGCCACAAAGCGGTAACGAAATAGTATTAAAACCACGTGGAGTTCGTCTTGAAAACCTCGCTGAGTCACAAGATATTGAAGGTACAGTAAGCGAATCACTTTATGCAAATTGTGAAACCGATAACATTGAGGTTGCCGCCGAAGATGGTTCATTTGGCCATGCTGTTTACTTGTATAACAGTGATGTAGAGCAACCACTTGATAATTACGAAGTCACTGAGGGTGAAACCCCTTTAGACGCACCATTGGCTACTGCAAATGTTGTACTTAACAATGAAACTAGCCAATATGAATTTGAACTAGCATTTATTACGCCTGGCGATTATCAGCTAGGTTATACCTGTAACGCGCATATTGATGATGCCGAACTACAAGATGAAGCGTTTACCCTATATCAAGTTAAGCCGGTGGCGGTTGTAGCCGGTGAAGATACCGAAGTGACATTTGATATTGCTCAGTAAGCATCAACTTTATAAATTCTAGCCCGCACCTGCGGGCTTTTTTTTTGGAGGAACTATGACACATAAAGTAATTTTAATTACCGGTGCATCTAGTGGTATTGGCGAGGCGACCGCTAAAACATTAGTTAATAATGGTCACAAAGTAATATTAACTGCGCGCAGTGAAGATAAACTCAATAAACTAGTTGATGAGTTAGGCCATGAAAGTGCATTTAGCGTTTCAGCCGATGCCACTCAGTTTAGCGAGCTTGAGAGTGTAGTAAGTAAGGGCATTAAAAAATTTGGGCGATTGGACGCAGCATTCGCTAACGCGGGCATGGGTGTGTCATCACCTGGCACCGAAAATGGCGACCCCAATGAGTGGTCAACCATGGTTGACCTTAATATTAAAGCGTTGTTGTGGACCGCAAAACTCACTTTGCCTCACTTACGTGAAAACCAAGGGCATTTTATTTTAACCAGCTCTGCAGCAGGAAGAAGACCCATTGACGGCTCTATATATGGTGCTACTAAATGGTTTGCACATGGCTTTGGTCAAAATTTAGCAGAGGAAATGAAACCATGGCATGGTCGCTGTACCACTATTGCACCAGGCATGGTGAACACGCCTTTTTTTGATGAAGCAAAACCAGATAAGCTCGACCCTCAAGACGTGGCCGATGCGGTATTATTTGCCATTGAAGCTAATCAGCGTAATAGCGTGCGCGAAATCTATTTAATGCCCACCAACTAATAAAATATAAAGGCCAATATTTATTGGCCTTTGCTTTAAAAGTACTTAATTGTGCTTTGTTAAAATTACTTTCGACTAAATCAATGAAAAGTCACACATTGAAACCTCCCTTACCATGCTAAATCACAACTTTATGTCTACTATATAAAGAAAGTAATTCAATAACTGGAACCCATTTAATGGCTCCCAATAAAACTAATAATATGTCGACTCATCAATATGTTACTAATGACCCGTTACACCAGCTTTTTGATGCTGTCGATTCAATATCAGTGCAAGGTTATGATGAGCAACGACGTGTAATTTATTGGAATAAAGGCAGTGAATTGCTTTATGGGTATTCACAGCAAGAAGCCATTGGCAAAAAACTCGAAGATTTAATTATACCCACACCAATGCGAGAGCCCGTAATTGAAGCCCATAGTAATTGGATTAAGCATGATATTGAAATTCCCGCCTCAGAACTTATCCTCAAACATAAAGAAGGTAATGATGTGGCTGTATTTTCAAGCCATGTTATGTTTACCAATCAATACGAAACAAAACAAATGTATTGTATTGATGTTGACCTGTCTGAGGTGCATAAAGCGCAAGCTGAAGCCACATTTAATGCCAGTATGTTGAAGACTATCTTTGAAGCCATTCCTGACTTATTTTTTGTACTAGAGCAAGATGGCACTATTGCTGACTATCACGCAAACAATAACAACGATCTGTATGTCTCACCTAAGCAGTTCATTGGTAAAAAAATGATTGATGTACTACCTGAAAAAGTAGCTCATAAGTTTCAACTTCATATTGAAAAAGCAACAACGCAAGGAAAGATGGTCAGCTTTGAATACGAATTAAACATGCCTGAGGGCATAAATTATTATGAGGCGAGGGTACGTTTATTAGCTAAGAAAAGCCAAATGATGGTGATAATTCGTGATATTAGTGAGCCACACCGCTCCGCTGAACTAATTCGCCGTCAGGCACATTTTGATAGCTTAACGGCTCTACCTAATCGCTTTTTATCGCTTGATCGATTATCGCAGATATTAATGGAAGTACAAAAAAATCATGTAAAAGCCGCTGTATTCTTTTTAGACCTTGATGATTTTAAAAAGGTAAATGACTCTTTAGGCCACGAAGTCGGCGACAAATTGTTAATTGAAGCGGCACATAGATTACAACAAGCACTGAAAAAAAATGACACGGTTGGGCGTTTGGGTGGTGATGAATTTATTGTTTTAATATCCAGTTTAGATGATGAAAGCGATGCCTTAGTAATTGCTGATCGGTTACTTAAAGCATTTAGAAAGCCCTTTAAACTCGAAGGCAGAGACTTAATACTGACATTAAGTATTGGTATTGCAATTTCCCCTAAAGATGGCACCTCTGCGTCGGTATTATTACGAAATGCGGATACGGCTATGTATCAAGCTAAAGCTTTGGGTCGCAATACCTCTTCTTTTTTCACCCCGCAAATGAACGTTGCAATGCGCCGCCGTTTTGAAATAGAAGAGCAAATGCATGGTGCACTGGAGCGAAACGAATTTGAGCTTTATTACCAACCGCAAATAGATGTAAAAACAAACACTATCATTGGCGCTGAAGCTTTGCTACGTTGGCATAATATTGTGTTAGGGGAAATTACCCCTGATGAATTTATTCCTATTGCTGAACAAACTGGCTTAATTGCACCTATTGGTGTGTTTGTTATTAATCAAGCTTTACGTTTCTTAAATGAATGGCAAACTGTCAACAACCAGCAATACACCATGGCTGTTAACTTATCGCCGCGTCAGTTTAGAGAACCAGAGCTGGTGAATATAATTATTCATGCTCTTAATGAAAACACCATTAGTAACGAATGTTTAGAATTAGAAATTACCGAAGGGGTACTAATGAATAGCCAAGCCTCAATTCATGATGCCTTAGTGCAAATTGATGAGCTGGGCATAAAACTGTCAATGGACGACTTTGGCACAGGCTATTCATCATTAAGTTACTTACGAGAATACCCTTTTGATGTGCTAAAAATTGACCGTAGCTTTATTGCAGGGATAACAGATAACAAGGCCGACTGTAATTTAGTAAAAGCGGCCATAGCGATGTCACACAGCCTAGAAATAAAAGTAGTTGCAGAGGGAGTAGAAACCAAAGAGCAGCTAGATTTACTCAACGAGCTAAACTGCGATATTGCTCAAGGATTTTATTTAAGTAAGCCCTTGCCGGCCGCCAAGCTGCTCAATTTTTCATTGCGTTACTTAAAAGCACTTTAGTTAAAAAGTGCTTTTATAGTTATGTTTTAGCTCATGATTTTAAAGAGTAAATCGCGCACAGTAGCGGGCTCAAACGGTTTGTCACATATTGCGTCCACACCCGCTTGAGCAATGTTTGCTAAATGGGTATCGTTGGCCTCTGAACTCACCATAAGTATTGGAATATGTGAGTACGCATTCGACTGCCTTACCGTTTCGGTTAGTTCTTTACCATCCATTTCTGGCATATTGTAATCTGTAACAATTAAATCAAATGATTGATTATTAAGTATTTCAATCGCTTGTTTACCGTCTTCTGCCTCTACAGGTTCAGGAATACCCATCCCCGCTAGCACTCGTATTATATGTTTTCGCGCAAAACGACTGTCATCAACCACCAATACGCGAAGTAAAGTGACATCAAAGTGCTCTAGCTCCACCTCTTGCTCGCTAATAATATCCAAAGTCGCTTTTAGCGCACGGGTGATCTCGTCGGCACTAAACGGTTTTGGTAAAATAGCTAATACACCCGACTGCCTAAGTTGCTCTAAATGGCGCTTATTACGCTCGCTCGACACCAGCATAAACGCCTGCTGCTCAGTATTGCTGTTACTGCGTATTACCTGCAATAAAGAATCTGCAGTACCGTCACTAAAATACATACTACTGATCACTAAATCTGGGTGGAAATTTGATAAAGCAGCCAGCGCGCTTTCTTGAGTACTGGCCGTTTCAATTTGTGTAACCCCACACTGAGCCAGTGATTTTTTTATTAGCTTTTGTTGCACTTCAGAAGGCTCAACTAATAAAATAGATAAGTTAGCTATTGCCGTTAAATCACTCATTTCAATCCTGTTATTAGTCTTTATATAATTTTTTATAACCTTCATTATAAAGCAATAACTTATAAGAAAAAGCTAAAACAGCAACAAAACAACTTGTTTACCCAAACTCAACAAACTCAGCTTAAAAACGATAGTTTATCCCCGCATAATAACGTCTGCCTGAATAGCTTGAGTTTAATAGCCGAGACTCTGTGTCATTACCTAGGCGCTTTACCGACTCAGATTTAGTTAAATTAATCACCGCGGCTGTCAGGCTCAAGTCCTCTAATAAAGTAATTGATGCATTTACATCAACTTGCTCGTATGGGTCTTGATACACGTTTAAACCACTATTTAAACCCAACACGGTTTCACCCCGCTTGTTGTAAGAAGCACGAATATTAAAAGCATCTCCCTCATAATATATCGAGGTATTGTACTGGTACTTAGCACTGCCAATTAAAGGCGATTTACCAAACTCTTTACCATCTACTTCTACATCGGCCTTATTGGTTTTGTTATAGGTGTAATTTGCATAAAAGCCAAAGCCACTATCAAAGGCATGCTGTATAAATACTTCCGCCCCTTTAGATACGGCATCAGTGCCATTGCCTACGGTGCTATATGGCGATACTGTAATATTTCCCGCATCAACTATGCCCTCTTTGCCGGCAAAGTTTTGCTGTGAATCAATCACCAAAGGCACGACGAAGTTATCAACAGTTTTATGAAATAGTGCTAAACCAATGGCAGAACCTTCGCTATAGTAATACTCAATCGATAAGTCAGCTTGTATTGACTCAAATGGTTTTAAGTTTTTATTACCCCCGCTACCACTAAAACCCGGAATTTCATTAAATTCAGCTCTGTCGTCGGCCCACTCATCTGAGACAAACGTAATGCGTTGTTGTGCGCCTAAATCGGCATAATCAGGGCGAGACATTACTTTAGCAATCGCGCCGCGCACAACAATATCGTCGCTGGCATCCCATGCAATATTAAAGCTAGGTAAAATTTGGGTATCGGTATTCTCTTGAGTAATGAGTTGATAATCTTCAACAAATCTATCATCTCCCGTTACCGGCTCGCCGGTGTCATCATTGGTATGATCCAATAAATAAGTATATAGGTCGGTTGATGATGTCATGGTTTTCGTGCGCACAACCCGTACGCCTAAATTACCGCGCACGCTATCAAATTCAAAATCACCTTGTAGATAAAATGCCGCTATTTGTTCTTCTATATCATAAATGAAGTTATCTTCTTTGCGTGTATACGGCACATAATTACTGGTCACAATATCACGGTATTTATCCCAATCAATGCCGGGCATTTGGTTTATATTAAAGCCACCAGCAATGTTAGCTTCGTTGATAAATACATCTTGTGCTAGTGGCATGCCGTTGTTCCACTGGTAACTATCAAAGCGTGTGATCCCACCCTTACTGGCTTCTGCTGCGGCAATATCAAAATTAGGATCTAAAAAGAAGGTATTACCGGTTTCGCGGTGAAGCGTAGCTTCTCGATACTTAACCCCAGTTTTAATTGTTCTTAAAATGCCCCAATCGGTATAAATATCGAAATCAGCTTGGTAGTAATCTTCTTCAAGTTCACTACGCACAAAACTTGAATTTGACGAACCCGGATCGCGACCACCGCCCACACCATTGAGTAAGTTAGCTAACGTATTTGGATCTATATTTAAACTAATATCGTTCTCATTAATTTTCCAACCCGCTGTTTGCGCGGCATTTTCTATGCGGTTTTCATTTTCACCCGCGTTAGAACTTTTATAGGCTGCTTCCCAACTCTCTTTCGGGCCACCTTCAGAACGTGTATTACCCGCCACAAAACGGGCTTTGAAGTAATCACCTTCGTAGGTTAAGTTGAGATCAAAAGTGTCAGAGGTTGACTCTTCACGCACATAGCTGCCTCGCATCCACGGCAATTGCATATCATTTTCTATACCACTTGCAGCTGCATCAAATTGCATTCCATTAACTATCGTGCCTGACTCATCCAAACTTACATCGGTTAAAAAGTCAGGATTTAAAGACCACTCAGGTATATCAATCACCGACTCAGTTCTATTTTTATCAAGTGAAAATCCAAAATAGTTAAAACCAATTTCTACTCGGCTAGTTGGGCGCCACTGCGTGCTAAATTGTACCCCTTCTCGCTCACGTAATTCGTTTACAATTGAACCTCGAACCACTTGAGGGAACCAGACATTGTCATAGTTATTGCCCCGAGCATCGCTTATTGAACCCCACTGATTATTATTTTCAACCGGTGCGCCATTAACATCAACCGGGTTTTCACCAATAAAGCGCCACACATTTGCATCGGTGCCACCCGAAAGAGTTCGGTTAGTGCGTTTTTGTGAGGTGTAACCAAACAACACACCAAAAGTATCAGCATCGTTCTTCCAAGAATAAAGTGCGGTTACTTGCGGCTCAGATTCTTCAGTCACATCGGCATAAGTGCTTTCAATATTAATCACCCCTGAGTTTGCATCCATACTTAGCGGCTTACGACTATGCATTAATACCGTGCCGCCCACTCCACCTTCATCTAAACGTGCCTCTGGTGATTTATACACTTCCACGCTTTCAATCATGGCTGAGGGGAGTAATGCATAATCAAACGAACGAGATGGCTCGCCTGGTGATGACGCAATAAAATTACCATTTAACTGAGAAAAGGTGAGTTCAGATGATAACCCTCTAATACTTACCGATGAGCCCTCGCCTCCGTCACGGTCAATCACTACCCCTGGTACGCGTTGTAATGAGTCTGCGACGTTTTTATCAGGAAACTTACCAATATCTTCCGCTGTAATCGCATCAACCACAGAGCTAGACAAACGTTTTATATCTAAATTAGCTGCCATACTGGAACGGATACCGCGTACCTCAATTACTTCCATATCTTTACTTTTTAATGCTTTATCTGCTGCTTCATCCGCATATGCATGATTAATCACAGACAAAATAGACATACACAGGGTTGATTTAATAAAAAGTGGGAGTGAGTGATGTGAAGCGTTGGTTTTCCGATGAGCGGTCATAGTTTTAACAGTTCCATTTAAAATACAGTTAATACTTAAAGATGATCGTACTAGCTAAAGATGGTACGAAAAAAGTAGCTGTATTTTACATAACCAAGCTTAATAGCTTGTTAATGCAAACTGATGAGTAACTGAATACCTTGTCAATAAATAGTCAATTCAAATATAAACAAGAAGTTAAGCAGCAAAATAACTATTTAGCTGCTTAGGAAGGAGTAACTAGATCAAACAACAAACACTATTATTTTTTATCACTAATAGCCTGAATATAATAACCTAAACTCGCATGAGAAAGTTCTCCCATATGACTGGTGACTAACTCACCTTGGCTATTATAAAACAAAGTGGTTGGTAAGCCCGCAGCACCTGATTCGCGACTCACATTACTGCTTTGGTCAAAAAACACATGGTTTAGGTCGAGTTGCTGTTCATTAAGGAACGCTTTTACCGTGTGTAAGTCTTCACCTTGATTGACAAACGCCACCGTAATATTTGGATTATTTTTTTGAGCCGCTTGTAGCACCGGCATTTCTTTTCGACACGGCGGACACCACGACGCCCAAAAGTTAATCACCACCGGCTTACCTTTAAAGTTTTGTAAGTTAACTTGCTGGCCTTGCATATTATGCACAACCGATTGCGGTAATTGCACACCCGTTTGGTAAATAGACAGCGCAAAATTAGGAATAATCATTGAACAAAAACCTACAAACCCAGCAATAGCGTAGTTTTTCATTACCGCTTTTTTACCACGCGCATAAAATGCTAAAACCACTATGCCGCTGAGCCAACCATAGTAACCAATAAAGCCACCGTCGCTAATATTAAAAAGCTGCCACCAATTACCTTGATAAGCATCCCACATAGTAAACACAAACGCTAAACGCGAGGCTAAAAAGCCCACTACAACTGCTTTAAAAACCGTATCTAAAATCGCTTTTTGTAATAGATGTTGGCGCGTTAATAAATAGGTAAGCCCCCAAAAAATGCCTAACCCTAAAAAAATAATTAACTGAGAAATGGAAATAACTAAAGGCCCAAGAGAAATACTTAACATTGCTACCGTCTTCTTATAATGAATTTAAGTACCTAAAATAACGGGTACCAGCATGAATTAAACGCCAACAATAACATAGTGTAAACTGTACTGATTATTAATAACGCATAATAGGTTATGTATACCAGCAGCAATACAAAAGCTATTTACCTAGTTAACATTGTTGCTGTATGTACTCCAATGCAGTCATTTTTTTATAACTTACATTTGAGTGCAATACATGAGTAGGTTCAGGGTCAACAATTTCAATTGGAATAGCATAATTACGTGCAATCTCTAGTGCCATCTGGGTAATGTTTACACTAAACGAAGTACCCATAAATACCATTTTATCGGCATTTATTATTCGCTGCTGCGCCTCAGTAATGCGGTATAGCTCGGTGTAATATTCATCAAATAACAGCACAAAGGGCTTTAAAGAATAATTAAGCTTAGGCTGGTTATTTTCAATATTGAATAGCTCCAGTAAAGAGCGATGTAAGTTACTCTCATCTACATTATTCCATAACGTAGCTTGTGGTGTAACGTCATCACCTTGATGATGAAACACGGTCATTTGATCAAGCCGACCATGAATTGCAATGTAATTTTTATTACCCGCCTTACCATCTAGCCCATCAATATTTTGAGTTATTAGGTTTTTGTCGCTTAGCCAACTATGCACTTCATTAGGACCATGATGACGATAAGTTGCGAAGCGATGATAATACCAAGCTAAAAACTCACTTGGATTATTTTCATACATTGCGCGAGTGGCCATTTCCATAGGCGTATAATTTTTACTACCAATGGTCCAAAAACCATCTTCACCACGAAAAGTAGGAATACCGCTAGCAGCACTCACACCCGCCCCAGTAATGTATAACGTATTCATAAAGCCATCCCTTATATTCAGTTTTATAAACCTATAATACTTTATAAAACTGAATATTTAAGACTTTTACTCTTTAACTATTAAGCCATGAACATTTCGCTGAAAATAAAAGACAGATAACAAAGAAGCTCTTTACATTGTTAATTTAATTCAATTACGCTACAGCCTTTTTAATTACTGATACGTTGGGAACTATAGCAACAATCAACAAAAACTAATTTGTTACAATGTATTTAGCTTTCTAAAAAAATATGGGTAATCTACTTATTAAGTAACTAACCCATCAATCTCACATACTTTTCCGCCAGTTCATCTAAGCTCTCACGATGATTTGGATCGGGCTTTATACAATCAATGGGGCATACACTGACGCAGGTCGGCTTGTCGTAGTGGCCTACGCATTCAGTACATTTTGTTGGGTCGATTTGGTAAATTTTAGCGCCCATATAAATTGCTTCATTTGGGCACTCTGGATCGCACATATCACAGTTAATGCATTTACTATTTATGAGTAAAGCCATGATTTAACCACTAACCACGGCTTTTTTAAACGGATTGCGGGTATCTTGGTTTTCATCCAAATTGCGCATCAGTATGGCGTGCTCTAAATCGATAGTGTCAGGCAGTGGAATTTTTACAATGTGGCCTGAACCTTTGGCATCGGTAATGCTTTCGCCTTTTTTATTTTCCATACTTTCTAGGGTAAAGCTAATATTGCCTTTCGGCGTCATTAGCTCTAATGAATGGCCGACACAAAACTTATTTTTTACATCTATTTCAACCAAACCATTAGCATTACGCCCTAATACCTCACCTACAAATTGCTGCTGAGTTGATACAGAGTGACCATATTCATAATTTTGATAATCTTGATGAGCATGGCGCTTTAAAAAACCTTCGGTGTAACCACGGTGTGCTAAGTTCTCAAGGGTTTTAAATAAGTCTGCATCAAATGGTTTACCTGCAACGGCATCGTCAATTGCTTTACGGTATACTTGTGCGGTACGGGCTACATAATAAAATGACTTAGTGCGCCCTTCTATTTTAAGGCTGTGCACCCCCATTTTTGTTAGTTGCTCTACGTATTGCACGGCGCGTAAGTCTTTTGAGTTCATGATATAAGTACCATGCTCGTCTTCAAATGCAGGCATATATTCACCCGGGCGACCTTGCTCTTCAAGCATAAAAACATCGTTGCTTGGTGCGCCTTCACCTAACGTAGGTATAACCGTTTTAGGGTCAATTTTATGTACCATTTCACCGGTTTCATTCTCAGTACCGGGTTTAACATCGTACTCCCAACGACACGCATTGGTGCACGTCCCTTGGTTAGGATCGCGTTTATTAATATAACCTGAGAGTAAACAGCGCCCTGAATAGGCCATACACAGTGCGCCATGAACGAATACTTCTAGCTCGGTTTCAGGGCACAGTGTGCGTATTTCATTTATTTCCTCAAGTGATAACTCACGAGATAAAATTACCCGCTCAATACCCTGCTTTGCCCAAAACAGTACACTGGCATAATTTACTGCATTAGCTTGTACTGAAAGGTGAATTGACATATCAGGCCATTTTTCACGCACTAACATAATTAAACCCGGATCGGACATGATCAATGCATCCGGCTTCATAGCAATTACCGGTTCTATATCTCGTAAATACGACTTAACTTTTGCGTTATGCGGCGCAATATTAGATACCACATAAAACTTTTTATTTAATGCATGGGCTTCGTTAATCCCTATTTGTAATGTATCTAAATCAAATTCATTATTGCGAACCCTTAAACTGTAACGAGGTTGGCCGGCATACACAGCGTCGGCACCATAAGCAAAGGCATAACGCATATTTTTTAAGCTACCAGCAGGGCAAAGTAGTTCAGGAATAAACGGGGTTGAGGAAGTAACAGCTGACATGTGCGCTCCATACATCGAACCGGGTTCAAGCCGGTTGCATGAATAATTAAGGGAAATAAAGCGCGCAAGTATAATGAGTGGTCAAAAGAGAAACTTTGATCAAGATCATCAAAATTTCTCTTCTGTGCTAAAAATGAAGAGCAGCAAATTTAAGTTATTTTTTACTACTTAATTGATTAGAAAATTGGCTAACCGCATCAACAACTTGTTGTGCGCCTTTTTTAATATCATTCATCACATGGCCTGACTCGTTAGAAAGATCTAATCCTTGCTGAGCTTTGTGTTTGCCTTGCTCTATTACAGCCACCGTTGATTGGGTTAAATTTTGGTTTTGCTGTACAACATCCACAATCTCTTCAGTTGCTTTACTGGTTCTTGAAGCAAGTAAACGCACCTCATCAGCAACTACAGCAAAACCTCGGCCTTGCTCACCTGCTCTTGCAGCTTCAATGGCAGCATTGAGTGCTAGCAAATTCGTTTGATCAGCAATGCTGCTGATACTTTGCACTATGCTGGCAATAAGTTGCGATTGTTTATCTAATGCTGAAATTTCTTTACCCGCTTGCTCCATTTGTACCGACAACTCATTCATAACTTGAACTGTTTTTTGTACCACCTCCGCGCCTTTATCCGCGTTATTATCGGTTTCGATAGAGGTTCCATGGGCAATACTCGCCGCTTGCTCTATAGCCAGCTCTCTTTCTACCTGGTCGGTGATCACCGTGGCAAATTTAACTACTTTGTAAAGCTCATTAGCTTCATTAAAAATCGGATTATACGACGCTTCTAACCATACTGAATGACCGTGTTTATCAATTCGCTTAAATCTGCTCGCAATAAACTCGCCATTACGCAATCGTTGCCAAAATGCTTGATATTCTTTACTGCTGGCTTCTTGCTCATCACAAAACATTCCATGGTGCTTACCTATTACTTCTTGCTTTGAATAGCCCATACTTTTTAAGAAGTTGTCGTTAACACGCAGCACCATACCTTGGGTGTCAAATTCAATCACCGCCGTAGAGCGGTGCAATGCTTTTATTAAATCTTCATTCTCTCTTGAGCTTTCAATTATTTGTGTCAGCACAGTACAGTGCATAGTCAAATACTCAAGCTGACCTTGCTCATTTTTTATTGGGTGTAAAATGCAGCGTAACCAATCTCGTTGGCCGTTTTGGTGGGATACTTGAATGGCGCCCGCATAATGCTGAGCTTTACTTATCGCTTTTTTAAAAGCATGGAAATCGGCGTTATTTCTAGCATTTTCAGCAATGAAGTCTAAAATATTTTTATTAATTATTTGGTTATTCGAGTAGTTAAACTCTCGTTCAAAGTTTTTATTTTGTCTTAAAATAGCACCTTGCTTATCAAGCTCTAATACCAGCATTTCACTGTCTAAACTTTGTTTAACCTGCTCCCTTACAGAAAGCTTACTTTGTAAATCAGCTATTTGATTTTTTAAAGATTGGTTAAAAAACATATTGTTACCTTAGTATTTGCATGCTTACAGCATACTTTCGGGGTCTATACGCATTTATGAAAAATGAGACTTTAAACGATGTAAATCAGAGTATAGCGCAAGTTTATAAAAGTAAATGAACGTAAAAATATCGTTTTTGGTTCATAAATAGAGGCTTGATAAATTAAAAAGGACAGCAAAGTAGAATAAATTAGGTTTTTTCGACTAAAACGCGTATAATTCGCGCCCGTTAATATTCAACCTTTTATTTAAATTATTGGAGCACAAAGATGGCTTTAGAGCGTACTTTTTCAATCGTAAAACCTGATGCAGTTGCTAAAAACCACATCGGCGCTATCTACAACCGTTTCGAAACTGCGGGTCTTAAAATCGTTGCAGCTAAAATGGTTCACCTTTCACAAGAGAAAGCTGAAGGTTTCTACGCTGAACACAGCGAACGTCCTTTCTTTGGCGCTTTAGTATCTTTCATGACATCTGGCCCAGTAATGGTTACCGTTCTTGAAGGCGAAAACGCTGTTCTTAAAAACCGTGAAATCATGGGTGCTACTAACCCTGCTGAAGCACTAGCTGGCACTTTACGTGCAGACTACGCTGATAGCATCGACGAAAATGCGGTTCACGGTTCTGACGCTGTTGAATCTGCTGCTCGCGAAATCGCGTACTTCTTCGCTGACGAAGAACTTTGCCCACGTACTCGTTAATTCGAGTTCACAGCTAACCCTGTGATGCAAAGTATGAAAAGGGCTTTCGAGCCCTTTTTTAGTCATTACGTAAAGTATTAACCGTTTATTTATGATGTTTTACTTAATGATTATAGTGGGTAAATTGTGTACAATTCTCCCTTGTAAATTTTTACCATCACCGCCACCGATTGAGGTTGTTACATGACCGAGCAAAAAAAGATTAATTTATTAGATTTAAACCGAGATGCAATGCGAGAGCTATTCGTATCATTCGGTGAAAAGCCATTTCGTGGCGATCAGGTGATGAAATGGATTTATCATTTCGGCGTAGATAATTTCGACGAAATGAGCAACGTAAACAAAAAACTCAAAGAAAAGCTTAAAAATGAGTGCGAAATTGTTGCGCCCGAAATTTCAGTTCGCCAGCAAGCCAGCGACGGTACTATTAAATATGCATTAGTACTAGAAGGCGGCCAAGAAGTTGAAGCCGTGTGGATCCCAGAAAAAGATCGCGCCACGTTATGTGTATCATCTCAAGTGGGCTGTGCACTGGAATGTACTTTTTGCTCAACGGCACAACAAGGCTTTAACCGTAACTTAAAAGTATCTGAAATTATCGGACAAGTATGGCGTGTAGCCAAAGATATTGGCCTTGATGGCAACAGCGAAAAGCGCCCTGTCACTAACGTTGTGATGATGGGTATGGGCGAGCCGCTACTTAATGTTAAAAACGTAGTCCCAGCAATGGAACTGATGATGGATGACTGGGGCTTTGGTTTATCTAAGCGCCGCGTCACATTAAGTACTTCAGGTGTGGTACCTGCCCTTGATTTATTGAAAGAAAAAATAGACGTAGCGCTGGCAATTTCACTGCATGCGCCAGATAACGCCCTGCGTGATATTTTAGTACCGATCAATAAAAAATATCCAATTGAAGAATTTTTAGCGGCCTGTCGTCGTTACATTGACGGTTCAAAAGCCAATAAAGATGTGACAATTGAATATGTAATGCTTAACGGCGTTAACGATAGTACCGATCAGGCTCATGAACTTGTTAAAACGCTAAAAGGTACGCCATCTAAGGTAAACCTTATTCCGTTTAACCCATTCCCAGGTAATGAATATACCCGTTCAAGTAACAGTCGAATTGACCGTTTCTCTAAAGTATTACAAGCTGCGGGTATTACCTGTATTGTTCGTCGTACTCGCGGGGATGACATTGATGCTGCATGTGGTCAGTTAGCTGGCGATGTTGTAGACCGTACTAAGCGTATGGCTAAAAAGAAAATGCGCGATGAAAACGCGATTGCAGTGAATATTCATCAAGCTTAATATTTGCTGAGTAATCAGAAGCCTTTGTGATATGTCGTTTATTTTTAAATAAATGATGCAACACAAAGGCTTTGAGGTAAGATAGAGGTTATGGATATAAATAAAGAGACAAAGTAATGCGATCTTTACTTACGTTAGCACTATCAACACTGTTTTTGAGCGGTTGTGTTACTGAAAATAGTTACAACGGCAGCGATAAACCAGTTCTCGAAAATAAAATTAATAACGATGGTGCTGCTCGCACGCGCATTGCGTTGGCGTTACAGTATTTAAGTACAGGTAATAACTCTCAAGCAAAATATAACTTAGAACGTGCTAATGAGTACGCTCCTAACTTACCCGAAGTACACTACTCTTTAGCATACTATTATCAACAAGTTGGCGAAAATGGATTGGCCGACAAAGCCTATCAAAAAGCACTGGCTATTAAGCCAAACGATCCTAACACCTTGAATAACTATGGCACGTTTTTGTGCAGCATTAATCAGTATGATCGCGCCACCGATCAATTTTTAAAAGCGATTGAAATACCCAGTTATATTCGTGTAGCACAAAGCTATGAAAATTTAGCCCTATGCGCCATTGAGTTTAACGATTTCACTAACGCCGAAAGCTATTTTCAGCAGGCGCTAAACCATAGCTCACAACGCGCGTCTACATTAATAAGTTTAGCCGCTTTATATTATGCAAAAAGTGACTTATACAAAGCCAGTAACTTAATAAAACGTTATGACGACACCGCGCAAGTTTCTTCTCGCGCCTTGTTGCTTGGTTATTTAGTTAAACAGCGTATGGGCAGAATTGAAGAAGCAGAAAAAATTGCGGCAACTTTATTACAAACTTATCCGAGTAGTATGCAAGCTAACGCAATTCGCGATAACCAGTTAAGACAAACAGAATTTGAAGTACTGCGTGAAAAATACCGCCAAGCACAGCTAGATGAATTGCAAGAAGGCAGTCAATCCAATCAAATTATTGCTGAGCCAAAAATAAAGGTTATTCGTAAAAAGAGCCCCGTGCAGGCTTCAAATAGCGAAGCGTCAATTGAGCAAACTAAAACAAATACGCAAGATGATTAACCCCCTTTAACTGTAAACAAAAATATAGCGTAAAGGGTGACGCGTAAATGCGTGTTTTAGGGTAAAGCAATTTAGCATTTCAGTGTGATAAAATGCTAAACTGCTACGGATAAGGTGTATTAAAGCACTTAAAAACAGATAAGCTTTAGCTAAACGCCACAAAGTTATTATAGTATTGCATGTAGTACCTTTTTTAATGCGCCTTAGCAACAAGAATTAACTAAAAATAAAAACGCAGTCTTACTCTTGTTGTTAAGCTAAAACATAAACTTTTACTAGTGGATCCAAACTGATACACATTATGAATGAAGATAATACACAACCGCAGAGCGATGAACCCTCTGTAGGTCAAATACTAAAAACACATAGAGAAAATGCAAATATTAGCCTTGCTAAGATTGCCTCGTTATTAAAATTAACTGAATCACAAGTTCAGCATATTGAAAACGATGAATATCATTTACTGGGCGCAAAAACATTTGTTAAAGGCTATATAAAAAATTACTGTCGCACACTAAACATTGATAGCACCGCTATTTTAGCCATGCTGCCTGCTTTTAGCACATCAGATAAGCCAGTAGATATGCAAAGCTTTTCAAGACGTACAGAAAAAGAAGCGCATGACAGTCGACTGATGACGGTAAGCTATTTAATACTAGCCATTGTTATTGGCTCATCAGCTGTATGGTGGTGGCAAAATGCAACGCCTATTGATGAACAAACTAACACTATTAATGCTAATAATTCATTTATTACTCAGCAACAAGAAAATACAAAACGACTTGCTGAAGCGGCTGATGAAGTGCAATTAGATGATGTTGAGCCTGCGCAACAAACAAATTCAGCATTACAAAATGAGCAACAAACTATTCAGGCTGCTCCCCTAAACGACGCACAAAGCCCGAGCGAGCCAACAAACACTGATTTAAGCACTATTTTTATGATGTTTAATGACGAGAGCTGGGTAGAAATTCACGATGCCAACGATGAAAAAATTGCATTTGGTGTAAAAAAAGCAGGCTACGAAATGACCTTAACTGGTGTAGCGCCTTTTTCAGTGGTTTTAGGCAAGCATGATGTTGTAAGTATTACCCTAAATGGTGAGCCAGTTGATATTTCGGCTTTTCCTAAAAACCGTTTAGCTAAATTTAAATTACCCTTAGCAGAGTAGTCGCTATGTTTTCAGAATCTCCTATAAAACGCAGAAAATCCACCCGTATTAACGTGGGTAATGTTCCAATTGGTGATGGTGCACCAATTGCCGTGCAGTCAATGACTAACACAGACACAATGGACATTGATGCCACTGTAGCTCAAATTCAAGCAATTCAAGATGCCGGTGCTGACATAGTCCGTGTATCTGTTCCAACTATGGATGCCGCTGAAGCATTTAAAAGTATTAAAGAGCAGGTATCGATACCGCTGGTTGCTGATATTCACTTTGACTACCGCATTGCATTAAAAGTAGCAAAGTATGGCGTTGATTGTTTACGTATTAACCCAGGAAACATTGGCAGTGAAGAGCGTATTAGAGCGGTTGTCGACTCAGCTCGAGAGCACAACATTCCAATTCGTATTGGCGTAAATGGTGGATCACTTGAGCGCGACCTACAAGAAAAATACGGCGAGCCAACACCTGAAGCCTTACTTGAATCGGCTATGCGCCATGTAGATATATTACGTCGCTTAGACTTTGACCAATTTAAAATTTCGGTGAAAGCGTCAGACGTATTTTTAGCGGTAGGAGCGTATCGTCTACTTGCAAAAGAAATTGACCAGCCACTGCATTTAGGTATTACCGAAGCAGGCGGCATGCGCTCTGGTTCAGTTAAATCAGCCGTTGGTTTAGGCATGCTATTGGCTGAAGGTATTGGTGACACACTGCGTGTATCACTAGCAGCGGATCCGGTACAAGAAATAAAAGTAGGCTTTGATATATTAAAATCATTGCGTATTCGCTCTCGCGGCATTAATTTTATTGCCTGCCCTAGCTGTTCACGCCAAGAGTTTGATGTAGTGAGCACCATGAATCAACTTGAAGAGCGCTTAGAAGATATTATTGAGCCAGTTTCAGTGTCAGTCATTGGCTGTGTGGTTAACGGGCCAGGCGAAGCATTGGTTAGTGATATAGGCCTTGCCGGCGCAAACCGTCGCTCAGGTTTATACATTAATGGTGAGCGACAAAAAGCACGCATTGATAACAACAATATTGTTGATCAACTCGAAGGCTATGTACGCGACTTCATTGAACAGAAGCAACAACAAACACCTATTGATATAAAAATCGTAGAGTGATGTGTTGTTGCAGCATTATGTATTTAATTGACCTTTTTTAGTCGCGGCACTCACAGCGTAGTATAAATTACGTACACCCCGCTACACTCGCAATTACCTTATAGTTAAGGTTATAATGCAGGGTCGATTTTTTAGTTTTACGTGGTTGCAGCCCAGAGCTGCACATAAACAGATTTAGGATTTATCAGTGGCAAAACAAATTCAGGCAGTTCGCGGTATGAACGATTGCCTGCCAGGCGATACGCAAGTTTGGCAGAAAGTAGAACACATTTTACGCGAGACCGTATCATCGTTTGGTTATCAAGAAATTCGTTTTCCAATTGTAGAATCAACCGACCTATTTAAACGCTCTATTGGTGAAGTGACCGATATAGTTGAAAAAGAAATGTACACCTTTGCCGATCGTAACGGCGATAATTTAACTCTGCGCCCAGAAGGCACTGCAGTGTGTGTACGTGCAGGTAACGAAAATGGCCTGTTATACAATCAAGAACAACGCCTTTGGTACATGGGTCCAATGTTTCGCCATGAACGACCACAAAAAGGTCGCTACCGTCAATTTCACCAATTTGGTTTAGAGACCTTTGGTATTGCCAGTGCCGATATTGACGCCGAAGTTATTTTACTCACGGCGCAACTTTGGGAAGCATTTGGCATTACTGACCATGTGCGTTTAGAGCTTAATTCATTAGGTTCAAACGAAGCACGTGCACAGTACCGCGATGCCTTAATCGCCTTTTTAGAACAACATACCGATGTACTAGATGAAGATTCAAAGCGTCGTATGTACTCTAACCCACTGCGCGTTTTGGATACTAAAAACCCAGATATTCAGGCAATCTTAGTCGATGCACCAAAGCTATCTGAACATTTAGATGCTGAATCAAAAGAACATTTTGAAAATTTATGTGAACGATTAGATGCCGCAGGCGTCAAATACACGGTTAATGAAAAGCTGGTACGTGGCTTAGATTACTATAACCGCACAGTATTTGAATGGGTAACCGACAGCTTAGGCGCACAAGGGACAGTGTGTGCCGGTGGTCGTTATGATGGTTTAGTAGAGCAATTAGGTGGTAAATCAACCCCTGCGGTAGGGTTCGCAATGGGTTTAGAGCGTCTGGTTTTACTACTTCAAGCACTTGAATGTGTAGGTGACATACGCCGTAGTGCTGATGTATATTTAGCAGCCATGGGCGATAAAGCCAGTATTCAAGCCCCTATTATTGCTTCTACCTTACGTCGTGACGTCCCTGGATTGCGGGTTATGGTGCACGCAGGTGGTGGTAACTTTAAAAAACAACTTAAACGTGCTGATAAAAGCGATGCTCTTGTTGCAGTCATTATCGGTGAAGATGAATTAGAGCAAGGCGTTGTGACTATTAAATATTTACGTGAGCGTAAAGAACAAGTCACACTAGAATTAGAACAAGCTAAAACGTTACTTGCAGAACTAATTAATAGCTAAATTATATAAAGCGTAAGTAGTTAAGCGCTTTAACAGAGGTAAGCATGGAAATTTATTCAACAGAAGAACAACAAGCAGAAGCAATTAAACGTTTTTTTCGTGAAAACGGCCTTTCACTAGCCTTAGGCGTTATTGTAGGTTTAGGTGGTTTATATGGCTGGAAAGCATACAACCAAAATCAAATTACCACTGCAGAGCAAGCATCTGATGCATACACTAAGCTTGTTGAAAGTGACAGCGTATTAGCGTCTGCTGATGCATTTATGAGTGAAAACAAAGACACTCAGTACGCAACTTTAGCGGCATTTGTTGCTGCAAAAGAAGCAGTAGATACACAAAAACTAGATGTAGCAAATGAAAAACTAAGCTGGATTGTAACTAACGTTGATAACGCCCAGCTTAGAGCCATTGCAACAACACGTTTAGCGCGTGTGCAAATTGCTCAACAGCAATACGATGATGCATTGAGCACATTAAATGCTCCTCTTCCTGAAGCGTTTAACGCAAATGTGGCTGAATTAAAAGGTGACATTTACACTCAGCAAGGTAATAAAGAGCAAGCACGCGTAGCTTACCAAGCTGCTGTTGATGCCGGTGGATTAACGAGTAATCCTCTTTTACAAATTAAGTTAGATGACCTAGCAGTAACTAGCCCAGCGGCATAAGGTTTTAGGCATGAGAAAAATAACAACAGCAACGCTCGCCCTATGTATGGCAACCCTAATGGGGTGTTCTTCAAGTGATGATGAAGAAGAACTGGTGCTTCCAGAAATAGCCAATCAATTTGAAACTGATGTGGTATGGCAAGAGTCAATTGGTAGCGGTGTAGAGCATTACTTTTCACGCCTATCACCCGCTGTTTATAAAGAAACAGTGTACGTTGCTAACCGTGAAGGCCAAGTAGAAGCCTTATCACTTGCCAACGGCGATACCCAATGGGAAACCGACGTTCGCCAAGATTTATCGTTTTGGCCTTGGAGCGATAACGATAGTGCAAAATTATCAGGCGGAATATTACAAGCTTATGGTAAAATCTATTTAGGCTCTGAACATGGTTACGTGATTGCGCTTGACCGTGAGACTGGTAAAGAAGTTTGGCGTAAAAAAGTACCTGGCGAATCACTCTCTAAACCCGCTGCAGGTGATGGCTTAATTTTTGTAAATTTAGCTTCAGGTAAGTTACTTGCGCTTCACCCAGATACTGGTGAAGAGCGCTGGAGCTTTGAGCAAGAAGTGCCACCGCTAACTTTACGCGGTCAAAGTTCACCTACTGTGGCTAACGGTGGGGTGTTACTAGGCTTAGAAACAGGTAAGTTAAGTGTTTTAATTTCTGAGAGCGGCTACTCGGCATGGAGTGCAGAAATTGCAGTGCCAAAAGGCGCATCAGAGTTTGAACGTTTAGTTGATGTAGACACGCAGCCTATTATTAGCGGTCCATTTGCTTATGCTATTGCATACAATGGTAACTTATCAGCAGTAGATATTCGTTCAGGTAATGTTGTATGGAAACGTGAATACAGCAGCTACCGTGAAATTAGCATGGATTTGCAAACAATTTACGTTGTTGATAGTAACGGCGTTGTTTATGCACTTGATAAAGATTCGGGCATTGAACGCTGGAGCCAACCCGCTCTACGTGGCTGGTACTTAACAGGTCCAGCGATTGCCGGTAATTATTTAGCGTTAGGTGACCAAGAAGGCAATTTGCATTGGTTAAATAAAGACACTGGCGAGCTAGTATCTCGTGAAGACTTTGACAGCTCAGGTTTTTTTGTTGAGCCCGTTGTCGCTGACGATAAATTGATTTTATACACCCGCGATGGTGAAGTTAGCGCGGTAAAAATACCGAACTAACTGTCTACTATTAGTGTAAGGCACTAATAGTTAATTATTTTTTGTAAGGCTTCGCACTGCGAAGCCTTTTGTTGTTTTTTAAAGAGGTAGTTTATGCTTCCCGTGATCGCTCTTGTAGGGCGACCCAATGTGGGCAAATCCACATTATTTAACCGTTTAACACGTACTCGTGATGCACTCGTTGCCGACTTTCCTGGCTTAACGCGTGATAGAAAATATGGCCAAGCAAATTACGATGGCTTTGAATTTATCGTGGTAGATACGGGCGGTATTGATGGCTCAGAAGAAGGTATCGAAACCGAAATGGCTGATCAGTCATTACTAGCCATTGAAGAAGCGGATATTGTTTTATTTTTAGTTGATGCTCGCGTGGGTATGACTGTGGCTGACCAAGCTATTGCTAACCACTTACGTAAGCAAGAAAAGAAAAGCTTTGTTGTTGCCAATAAAACAGACGGCATTGATGCCGACTCAAACTGTGCTGAGTTTTATCAACTTTCACTTGGTGAAGTTCATCATATCGCTGCCGCACATGGCCGTGGCATCACTTTACTACTTGAAAAAACACTTCAGCCTGTTATTGCTGAACTTGCTGCACTTGATGAAGATGTAGCCGATGACGATGAAGAACTTATCGACTTATATCAAGAAGGTGAAGAAGATGACACCGATCACCAAGCGTTTGCCGACAAGCCGGTAAAGCTGGCGATTATTGGTCGCCCAAATGTTGGTAAGTCAACCCTTACTAACCGTATACTAGGTGAAGATCGCGTTATTGTATACGATATGCCAGGTACAACCCGCGACTCAATTTACATTCCGATGACCCGTAACGACAAAGAATATATTCTTATCGATACCGCCGGTGTGCGTAAGCGTAAAAAAGTAAGTGACGTGGTTGAGAAGTTCTCAGTCATTAAAACACTTCAAGCAATCGAAGATTGTAATGTGGTGTTATTAGTGGTTGATGCCCGTGATGGTATTTCTGATCAAGACTTAAGCCTGTTAGGTTTTGCGCTTAACTCAGGGCGCTCATTGGTTATTGCCGTGAATAAGTGGGATGGTCTAGATAATTACGTTAAAGACCGTATTAAGACTGAACTTGATCGTCGTTTAGGCTTTATTGATTTTGCCCGCCTACACTTTATCTCTGCTCTGCATGGTACCGGTGTTGGTCATTTATTTGAATCAGTTGACGAAGCGTATGAGTCGGCAACTAAGCGAATTAGTACTGCTATGTTACGTCGTATTATGGATATGGCACAAGCGGATCACCAGCCACCACTTGTTCGTGGACGTCGTGTAAAGCTTAAGTATGCGCATGCTGGGGGCTACAACCCGCCACGTATCGTTATTCATGGTAACCAAGTACATGACTTACCTGATAGCTACAAACGCTACTTAATGAACTACTACCGTAAAGCACTTAAGATTATGGGTACGCCAATCAAAATTGAATTTAGAGAAGGTGATAACCCATTTGCAGGGCGTACGAATAAAGTAACGCTGTCGCAAAAACGTAAAATTCGCGCGTTTAGTAAAGAAAACCGCAATAAATCGTAATGGCTTTAATTTAGTCAATTGAAAAAACGGCGTACTTTATAGGACGCCGTTTTTTATGATTCAAAATTAAGTAATGCCAATTGCACCAGCCGTTCAACTGTAGTGCCTTGAACGTTTTTAGGCGCTTTAGGATAATATTTCGATTTTGGCGTTTTAATAGATATGAAACCATGGTTTGTTGCCATCTCATTAGCTAATAACTTACGCTCTTTGGGTGTTAGATGATTTTCGTGTATTTTGCTTAATTCGCCACTATCAAGCCATATTCCTGCACAGCTTGGGCACTCATCTATTTCAACCACTTTGAGCGGTGAAAAAAACCGGCGCATCATCACAACTTTTTTGCACTTTGGGCAATTAATTCGTAGCGATACATCGTATTCACCCTCGGCATAATTACTCAAATACTTAAGTAAAACCTGACCATGCTTTAACTCCGGCGAGCTAAATTTAAAAATTTGGCTATTATCAAAAAATACGCCGCCTAAAAACGATGTATAAACAGTGATGCCGCCAACTAATATAGGCTCCAATGGTGTATTTGTACGAGGGCACAACATTTTCAAAAATCCTTTTTATTTTAATACCTAAAGTTAAATAGTTATTCTAATGCTTTGTGTATCAGGCCAATTAATGGTGGTAGCAATGTAGTGTGACCTGCCAATACAAACTCATGTGCATCATCTGGCATTTTTTGTCACGTGTGGCGAATAATCCCAATCCATTTTTCTTCATCATAATCAGGTTTTGAACCTGCAAAGCTAAACAAGTAAAGCTCAATAAATATATGGGTGTTGGCTATTCGCCGGATCGATTAACGAAATTACATTATTAAACATGGCTACTACAGTATGTTTTATTTTTTCATTTTAAACACCAGTAAAACAATAAGCTAGGCTGTTGTTAAAAACCAACGCATTAATTGAGTGAACTTGTTATTATCATAAAATCAGCGCACATAAATAATAATTAAAATTTTAAAAAGTGAAATTCAACATGCTAAAAAAAACAATCTTAGCTATTGCCTTAGCAGCCACCTCGCTGCCAAGCTTAGCCGACAGTAACAGCGATTTAAAAACCATTATTGATAATCACTGGCAAAACGCCAAAGCTGAAAAAATATTTTTTAGAACCGATCCAGACGGTTGGAAACCAAACGGCACATTGCCAAATTGGAGTGAACAAGCCATTGCTAAGCGCCAAGCTTACAACAACAGCGTACTAAAAAGCTTAGCCAACATTGACCCAAAAACACTCAATAGCGAGCAGCTAATGAACTACCGCTTATTTAAATATGAGCGAGAAACAGAGCAACAAAGCTACCTTTATCAAGATAAGTATTTTCCGGTTAATTTTTTAAGTGGCTGGCATACTTACTTTGCAGAAGCGCCGGCTAACATGGCCTTTTTAACCGCTGATGATTACAACGCATTTTTAGTTAGCCTTAGTGACTACCCGCGCTTTAATCAGCAAAATATTGATTTAATGAAACAAGGTATAAAAACAGGGTTTACTCATTATTGTAAAACCTTTGAAAATTACAGCCAAAGCATTAGCGCTCATATAGTTAAACAACCTGAGAATAGCGCCTTATATGAGCCATTTACTCGCATCCCTAATACATTTACTGCAGCGCAAAAAGAAACTTACCAAAATAAAGCTAAAACATTAATTGAAGAAAAAGTAGTTCCTGCTTATCAGCACTTTTACGACTTTTTTAAAAATGAATACATGCCACATTGTAGAGCTCAGCCGGGTATTGCAAGTATTAAAGGGGGCCTTGATTACTACAATTACACGGTTAATTATTACACCACCACTGATGCTACCCCTAAACAAATTCATGAACTTGGTCTAAAAGAAGTGGCGCGCATTAAAGCACAAATGCAAGCCATTATTGATAGCGTTGGTTTTGATGGCAGCTACAGTGACTTTTTAGAATTTTTAGCAACCGATGAGCAATTTTACGCAAAAGACGCCCAAGATTTGCTAGAAAAAACCGCTTTTATAACCCAAAAAATGTATGGCAAACTCCCTACTTACTTTGGCCATTTGCCGCGTAACACTTTTACTATAAAAGGCTCAGCGAGTCGCGGTGCGTTTTATATGCCACCTGCTGATAACCGTTCACCTGGCACTTATTTTTTAGCCTCAACTCCAAAACTGCAGCCTTTATATAATTTAGAAGCACTTAGCCTGCACGAAGCTATTCCTGGGCATCATTTACAAAACGCCATTGCAATGGAGTTAGACGTTCCTGAATTTAGACGCACACTGAGTCACTCAGCATTTGGCGAGGGCTGGGCACTTTATACAGAGCGTTTAGGTAAAGAAGCGGGCTTTTACCAAAGTCCATACAGTGACTTTGGTCGTTTAGGCTACGAAATGTGGCGCGCAGTGCGCTTAGTGGTTGATACCGGCATTCATGCCTTTGGCTGGAGCCGCCAAAAGGCGATTGATTACTTGGCTGATCATACCGCCTTGCCACAAAGCGCCGTGGAAGATCAAATAGACCGCTATATTTCATGGCCAGGCCAAGCGCTTTCATACAAAATGGGCGAAATTAAAATACGCGAACTGCGTGCAAAAGCCGAAAAACAGCTAGGCGCTAAATTTGATATACGCAGCTTTCACGACACCGTTATTGGTCAAGGTTCACTTCCTATGGCGGTACTTGAAGATGTAATTAACGACTGGATAGCACATCAAGAATTAGCTATCTAAGATACAACGGAAACAAATTGAGAGGCGGTATTATTATCGCCTCTTTTTAAAGCCCTATTAAACACCTCATAACTAATCTCTGCTCGCTTTTGCTTCGTAAAATAAATGATTTTAAAAACCAGAGCATAAGTATGAAAAAACGTATTCTGTATTGGCTGCAAAATGACTTGCGCATTGACGACAACCCCATACTCAATGATTTATCACAGCAACAATGTGAGTTGGACCTGGTCTTTGTGATTAACCCTGCTTGGTTTAAAAGCAATAGCTACCAACAAAAACCCTATGGTGTCCACAAACAACGCTTTTTAATGCAAAGCCTATATGAGCTACAGGAGTCTGTTTTAGAGCTTGGCCAAACTTTACATATTATTGAAGGCGATCCAGTTGAGGTATTAACACAGCGTATTAATGAGCTTAGCATTGACGAAGTTGTATATAGCCAGCAAATAGGTGTATATGAACAGCGCCAAATTAGTGCTCTTAAGTCAAAATGCACGACTGTGGTATTTAAATCTGTGATGCAAGATACTTTATATCAACAACAGCAACTGCCCTTTGAACTAGCTAATTTACCAACCGGCTTTACACCTTTTAGAAAAAAAATTGAAGCGGCAGAAATTAGTTTAGCCACACATACATTTTCAGCGGCAAGATTGCCTCCACCTATTATACTTTGCGCAAAACAACCGATAGAAAAGCCAGCAACAGGGAATACACAATTACTTGGTGGGCATCAGGCTGCGCTTGAGCACTGCCAGCAGTACTTTTCATCGGCTTTACCGAGTAGCTATAAAATCACTCGCAATGAGCTGGATGGCTTTGATAACTCAACAAAATTTAGTAGTTGGCTGGCTTTTGGCTGTATTAGTGCCAAGCAAGTTTTTTGTGCTGTAGATGCTTATGAAGCGCAGTATGGAGCAAACGAGTCAACTTACTGGATCAAGTTTGAATTGCTCTGGCGTGAGTATTTCAAGTGGCATGCAATTAATGTTAAGCATCAGTTATTTACCTTTAAAGGTAAGAAACAAAGCTCGCCACTGACCACGTTTAGCCCGAATCGTTTTGCTAAATGGTGCCAAGGCAGTACACCTTACCCGTTAGTTAATGCCATTATGAAAGAGCTAAACGCAACAGGCTTTATTAGCAATCGCTCAAGACAAATCGTTGCTAGCTGTTTAGTGAACGAACTACAACTAGACTGGCGCTATGGTGCGGCTTACTTTGAGCAACAGTTAATCGATTACGATGTGGCGTCGAATTGGGGTAATTGGCAATATATTGCTGGAGTTGGTGTAGATCCGCGCGGCGGACGTCACTTTAATTTGCAAAAACAAACCCAGCAATATGATCCGCACGGTGTATACATTGCCAAGTGGCAAGGAAATGAGCATTGCGATGCACAATTAGATGACTTAGACGCCGCTGATTGGCCAGTGTAAAAATAAAACCTCGAACATGATATTGGCTAGCTGACTCTCGTTATAAGCCTAAGGTTAAACCTTGGGCGAGAGTGCCGCTGGGTTTTTCTACTACGCGGTTAACTTCAACCCCGTTATGCTTAACAATAAAAGTGGGGGTATATTGTAAGTCATGCGCTAGAGCAATACCTGCCTCATCACGTTTATCATAACCGACTGTAACAAAGGTTATTTTCGAGAGTTTAACCTTAGACTCATCGAGTAACTTTATTAATCGAGGTACTTCACGGACACTGTCATGGCACCACGTACCTAAAAGCACTAACACCTCTTTACCTGCTAATTTTTGCATCAATGCAACGTCTTGCGGTGTCGGCGAAAATGTTTGGTATTGCTTAGCAAATTTATCGTGATAGCTTAATAAACGCTTAGCAGTAATAGCGTCCGAGTGTGGTTTGAGCGTTGCATTCAATGCCAGTGGTAAACTCAACATTAAAAGTAAAATTAATTGTTTAAACATAATCTTATACTTAAAAAGCATTTTAGCTACTATACCCATAATCGAATTTAAGTGAATACATTTACTTACTTTTGTCCATAAAATTATTCACCTGAGATAAAACAGCTAAATACTCACGTTTGGCTTCTTTGTTTTGTTCTAATTTATCTAAGTCACCGATTAACGTCACTAATTGCGTATGTGAATAACTCGATGTTGTTCTAAACTCGTTTGTCGCCCCCACACCACTGAGTCGTTTTCTTTCATCCATACTATGACTATCTTCATTTTTCTCAAGCCAAATATCGTTAATAAGGCGAATATTACTCTCACTGGTGGTGGTTTCTTTCAATTCTTTTTTTAGCTCGTATTGAGATATTTCGGGATTAAACTGATACACTTTTTTATCTACATCCACCTCATGAGCCTGATCAAGGGCAACCAATTCGTTATTTTTTACAGCGGTACCAATAGTGTAATTTTCTTGTTTATCATAATAATCAGGGGGGATGTCTGAGCGGTTACCTTCTTCATAATTAAAACGCGTGCTCGCCGTTTTATCTTGAGTGACCCCAGTTAACCCTGCTGATTTTTGGTGTTCTGTATTTTGACTCAGCTTTGTGGTGCTTGTTGCTATGTAATCTCCCTGATCCATTGCAAAAGAGAATTTTGCATCAAAATCAGCTAACTTAGAAATCCCATCGCCTAAGGAATTTTTATCACTGCTTCCTAGCCCTTGGTAGCGTGGATCTTTGGTGATCATATTGTCAACTAAATTAGCGACAAGCTCGCGTCCATTAGTAAACTGCTTTGTAGCAACCGACTCAATTTCACTATAGCGTTCAGCGGCTGATGACATACTACTAAACGCACTTTTAAATACAGCCAGCCCTTGTCTCATCACTTCGTCACTTTTGTGGCCAAACGCAGAGCGTGTACTTTTCTCAGAGCTATTGAGCAGGCTATCTTCTAAGCTTTTATCGAGCGCTTTTATGTATTGTTGCATTTGGCTTTTGTCTTGAGCACCAATGGTTGACATATCAAGCGAAAAATCAATATTGTTTTGTCCGTTTACCGATTCAAACTCCAGTATTTGCTGCTCAGAATCCTCATCAAGGGTATAACTTAAATTAAGCTCATTATCTGTTCCAAGGAGCGCTCCATCAGCATCGGCAGTATTTCCCTCTGACGTTGAAAAATACAAATCAAAACCCGAAAGTTCTTTATTATCAAAATTGCTCAGAAAACTTAAATCTAAATCAGCTTGGTTTGCGGGTACGTAACGACTGTAAGCGCTTTGTTTAGCCTTAAAAAATTCATCCGCCATTTCGCCAACACCAGAAAGTACTTGCGTTAATGCTTGGTGTTCAGACTCTGATAAGTCGCCATCCACTTTATAACTTACACTAAATTCATCAGTGGTTTCGCCGCTTTCTTCATCGTAACCTTGTGCAGAATGAAAGGTGATTTTAATAACATCACCTTCTTTGGTTTTTACCGAAAGCTCAAACCCATAGTTATCATCGTCTTCATATCGCTCACGGTTAAAACTTTCCATGAAAGGGTTAAGTGAGCGTTCAACACGCTGTTGGCTAGATGCTAAAAATGTTTTTTGATTAAATCCCAGTTGCCCCAAGTTTGATAAAATAACGCTAGTGTTGGCATAAGCACCTTGGATATTTTTTACCGAAGAATTTAAGCGCTCAATTAACTGATCACTGCGTTCGTTTTTTAATAAGCCCTCTTGCTGAGAGCTTATTACCGTACGTAGTGCAACCTCTTCACTAGAGAGCTTATAATTTGAGCCACTGGGTGTGCTGGAAATCGTGAGTAACGAGGATAATTGCTGATTAAGTATTTCATCGACTTGTTGGTCACTAAACTGACTGAGCATTTCATCAGTGATTGTTGCCGAACTTGGCGCTAAGTGAGCACGCGATTGCAAGCCTGTGGGCACCGTGGTTTGGTTTGAATTATTGACCGATTGGGCAAGCAACGCATTTAGGTTAGCATAATTGCCTTGTAGTTTATTAACCATGATTATCCTTAATCTTCAGTACAATGACTTATTGTATCGGCCATTTAGCACAGAACTTTAAGGTTAATAATTCAACAGACACAAAAAAATACCTTAAAAGTAATTAGCAGGTTTTGGCAAGCAGTGACTTTAATATGTCTGGTACAAATTTTCGCTGCGCGGTAATGGCATAAAAATGCTCAAACGCATCGGGTAAACGCTGATACTCAACCAGTATTCCTTGTTCTATTTCATCTTTTACTACAACTGATGGCAATACCGATAGTGCACCACTATCACGAGCAAGTAATCGCAGCATAGCCATATCATCAGCCTCTGCTTTTATTTTTGGCTGATATTGCCAGCGAGCACATAAAGCATTAAATGAGTCTCTAATGGCGGAGGTTTTAGCGGGTAACACCCATTGTGCATCCGTGTAACCTGATGGAAATTGGCCGCGTGTTTTTTTATCAGCTGGACCAACTATAGCTAATGGCTGACGAGATACCAACTGACTTTGCCAAAGCTGATCGTAGTGCTCAAGCCCGATGGGTTTATTGGTTAAAACTAAATCCAGTTCGTGCTCTGCCAAACCATTTAGCAGCCCATCCATACGACCTGCAGTCAGTGAAAATCGTACTTCGTCATTACTCATTAAGGGATTAACAAATTCTTCGATAAAGTTACGAGAGAGCGTATTGAGCACCCCGATTGATAAATGCTGAGTTTGCGAAATCACCCCTTTATGAATAAAAGAAGACAGTTCTTCCCCTTTGGTGAATATATCGTTGGCGTACATTTGCACCCGCTTTCCCATATCGGTTAATGCGAGTGTGCGGCCTTTACGTTCAAATAACTCAATATTAATGGTGTGCTCTAATTGTTTTATTTGCGTAGAGAGCGCTGACTGAGACAAATGCAGCTCTTTCGCAGCTTGGGTTAAGTTACCAATACGAGCAACCGACCAAAAATAATATAAGTGATGATAATTTAAACGGCTCATTATTGTTCTCTTTTATAGAACGTTTATATGCATTATATCTATTTTTATTTAGTTATCTAGTTTGCCATACTTTGATCACTAAATAAGGAGCACTGAATGAGTGAGTATATTATTTCGTTGTTACTGCTAATAATGCCTTTGAGCACATTTATAGCAGCCTGGTTAATTGGCCAACAATCGCGCGCTTCAAATGGTCATGTGCTGTTTAAAGTAATGGTGTTTAATAGCATTGCATTTATAACAGCTATTACGCTTCATCAAATTTATGCTTTTAATTTACTCAGTTTCTTATCGCTGACCATGACCCGAATTATTATGCTGGGGCTTATATTATTTATCACGCTGATATTAATTCGCTTTTGTAAGCACTATATGCAAGGTGAGCCACGTGTAAACTACTTTTGGCGATGGCTACTACTTACCATCACTGCCGTATTAGTTGTGGTTATGAGCAACCACTTAGCGCTATTTTGGCTAGGCTGGGTGGCGATAAGTTTAGCACTACATAAACTTTTAATGTTTTACCCTGAGCGCCCACGAGCGGTGCTTGCCGCCCATAAAAAATTTATTGTGGCACGTGTTGCCGAATCCTTATTACTAATTGCATTAGGTATTTTGTGGTTCATTCACAATAGTCTGTACATAAGTGATATAACCGCCTTTTATCACACCACCACACAACCACTGTCTTTTGCAGAGCAAGTCGCCGCTTTTTTAATTGCCTTTGCGGCTTTAATAAAATGTGCTCAACTTCCAATACACGGTTGGCTAATTAAAGTGGTTGAAGTACCGACACCGGTGAGCGCGTTATTGCATGCGGGAGTCATTAATTTAGGTGGCTTTTTATTAATTTTATTTGCGCCTTTGTTTATTCAAGCTAGCGCAGCACAATGGTTAATTTTAATTGTTGCAGGTTTAACTACGGTGATCAGCGCATTAATAATGACCACCCGAATAAGCGTTAAAGTAAGGCTAGCTTGGTCTACAAGCGCACAAATGGGGTTAATGCTGGTAGAGTGTGCGTTAGGTTTATTTGAACTGGCTTTACTTCACCTTGTTACCCATTCAACTTATAAAGCTTTCGCATTTTTAAACTCAGGTAACGGCGTAAATGAAGATCTGATCCGTCGCCATATGCCAAAACAATCACCCGCATGCTTTGCTTGGTTAACCGGTGCGTTTGTTTCAATAATAATCGTTGGCGCAGCATGGTTTATTAGCTCTTATCAGGGAGCGGTAAGTATTTGGTTGCTTTTAGCATCAGCGTTAACCATTTTGCTTGCCAATCAGCATGGTACAGCTACGGCTAAAACACGTAGTAAAAAGCTGTTAATTGCACTATTAGTGGTCTTTAGCTATGTGGCGGCTAAAAATATTTTTGCGTTTGCACTTCCCCTTGAGCAGTGGCGCGAACCTGCATTTAGCCTAGCCGACAGTTGGGTAATAGCCCTTATTTTAACCTTAATGATAGCAAGCTATTGTTTGCGCTATCAGTCTTGGCGCCCTCAGGTTAAATCATTGTCTACTTTATTATTTGCAGGCTTGTATTTAGATGAGTGGTTTACACGATTAACACTAAAAATATGGCCGATAAATTTGCCTAATAATGGCCACACTGATTTAAAAAATCATGCCGCTGGGATCACTATTGAGGAATCAAAATGAGCACTCTAACGCCTTCAGATAATAGAGCACTCTCGCTAAGCGAGAGTCAAAATAGCCTACTTAATAAAGTATGCGGTTACATAGCACCAAACTGGCCGTTAGATCAGATGATTGCAGTTAACCCATTTTGGGAAATGCGCCATATGCCAATTGAAGATGTAAGCGCACGACTGGATACCTTATGTAATGCCAACATGCTAATGCCTAAAGATTTTTATCTGCAAAAATATAACACCGGCATAATTACCGACAAACATTTAGCCGATGCCGCAACGCTACTCAATAGTGACTTTAATAAAGAGCAACTATTACAAAGCCTTAAGATTGATGTGCCATTAGTAGACTGGCACAACATTGCTGATTTACTCGACCAGCAACGTAATAAGCATAAAATGGCATGGCATGATGAAATTACTCATCAGTTAAGTCAGTTTTGTGCTGCGCACTATCAACAACTCGGCCCTATGCTGCATCGAAATGATACTAAAGCCCCATCTGAATTATATCGCCATTGGCTAACTGTTATTCAAGCAGATAAAGGCATTAGCATTGTTATGGATGAACGGCATTTAAATGGCTACTTTAAGCAATTACCCACATGCGCAGATGAACTGATTGCACTGACCCTTAAAACGCTTAACATAGATAATGAATCGTTAGAATTATATGCACACTCACTGCTTTTAGATATTAACGGCTGGGCATCGTGGCTTGCGTATTTACGTTTTCAAGGTCAGCTATACAACACCCCAACAGATGAGATGAAGCAACTTCTGGCCATGCGCATGGCATGGGACTTAGTGATTTGGCAGTATATAGCCAATCATGATAGTGCTACATTTAAACAACTACAAAGCCAGTGGCAACAAGAAAAGGCGCTTGTCGTTGAGCGCCTACATGCACATAAACTAGCACAAAAGCCATTATGGGTATGGGCAAAAGCACTAGAACTCAGCTTTCAATACCCGCTTAATGATGCGCTGCAAAACGCGACTAAAGCCCCGGTGAAAAACGCTCAATTACAAGCTGTTTTTTGTATTGATGTACGCTCGGAAGTGATTCGCCGTGCGCTTGAATCTCAAAGTCAACATATTGAAACGTTTGGCTTTGCTGGTTTTTTTGGTTTACCGCTGGAATATCAAGAAAATGGCAGTGCTATTACCCGCCCACAGCTCCCTGGGCTACTTAAACCGGCTATACATGCCACGCAAACTCACAAAGACGCGACCCTTGAAGCATCACGCCAAAATAGTGCAACATGGCAAAGCTGGTCAAAATCGGCTCCTTCATCGTTTTCTATGGTTGAATCAGCAGGTTGGCTATACGCATTTAAATTAATAAAAAATACCTTTTTATCTAAAGGCGATGCTAAAAAGTGCACTCCGACTGATTGGCAATTAACACAAAACCAACAGCAACTTACCCTAAAAGACAAAACCGATTTAGCCCAAAAAGTGCTTACAACTTTAGGTATAAAAGCGTTAGCGCCTCAGGTAATGTTAGTGGGTCACGCTAGCCATACAACCAATAACTTACACAGTGCAGGCCTAGATTGCGGCGCCTGTGGCGGGCAAAGTGGTGAAGTTAATGTGCGAGTACTCGCAAGCCTACTTAACGATGCTCAAGTACGTCAAGCGCTTAAAACTCGAGGACTCACACTGCCAGAAAACACCCAGTTTATTGCAGCCATTCATAATACAACCACAGATGTGATCACCACCTATAATGCTCAATTGGATGATAATCTAAAAAAATGGCTCAGTGTGGCAACACAAACAGCTCAGCAAGAGCGCTTAGTTAATATAGAACCAACACTGGTTGATAAATCAGCGGATGAAATTAATCACGCTTATCATCAACGTGCCCGCGATTGGTCGCAGGTACGTCCTGAATGGGGGCTTGCAAATAATGCCGCCTTTATTGTCGCGCCGCGCGCATGGACGCGAAATATTAACTTACAGGGACGCTGTTTTTTACACGATTATGACTGGGAAAGCGATAACGACTTTGCAATATTAGAGCTTATTATGACCGCGCCTATGATAGTCACCCATTGGATCAATAGCCAATACAATGCCTCAGTTAACGACAATCACAAATACGGCAGTGGTAATAAAATACTTCATAATGCGGTGGGCGGTAACATAGGCTTATTTGAAGGTAATGGCGGCGACCTGCGCATTGGCTTAGCTATGCAATCGCTACACAATGGCGATAAATGGATGCACGAACCTATTCGCCTCAATGTATATATTGCTGCGCCGCAAGCAGCAATCTCAGCAATTTATAACAAGCATACGATGGTGAAGGAACTAATTGATAACCATTGGCTAACACTCATTCGTTGGGGCGATGACAATACGCTAGAGCGCTTTGAAAATGGACACTTCACTACAGTTGTCCCCTCTAAATAGCGAGCATGATCAATGTTAAAAGCCGTCATTGCCACTAAACATAAAAAGGCACCTTTGATCGCTCCTGCATTAGAACCACTTGGCTATAATGTGGTAACAACCAGTCTATTTGATACCGATACGCTTGGGATGTTTACTAATGAGGTGCAGCGTGATTGCAGTGCCCAAACAGCGGCACTAATAAAAGCTCAACGCGCATGTGAACTCACTGGCGAGCAATATGGGCTTGGAAGTGAAGGCAGCTTTGGAGGTGGCCCACACCCTGGGTTAATGAACTGGGATGAAGAAGTAATTTGTTTTTACGATAAGCGCACTAATACTGCTATTTATGGACACGCTGGCGGGCCATTTTCACCCAGCAGCTTAGCCATTAACAGCGAGACTAATGTTGAATCGATCACGGCTGCATGCCAGCGCTATAAAAAGCAACACTGGATACTTGATGACACTCAAACACTTTATAAAGGGCTAAGCTTTGAAGGCTTGGTTGCTTTATTTACAGAAAAAGCGCCCAAAGCCGGCATAATCACGCCTGATTTAAGAGCTATGTATAGTGGGCAACGCCAAGCTATTATTCGCCTCGCTGCCGAGGACTTAGCAAGGCGGTTGGCATCAAAATGTCCACAATGCCAGTGTGCTAACTTTGTTGCCAAACAACTCACTAAAGGCTTGCTCTGTGAGCTGTGTAACATGCCCACACAACAAGTAAAATCAACAACCTCTTTGTGTGATAGCTGCGGCTACAACCATATTGAAGCGAATGAAAAACACGTTGCCGATGCAACATATTGCCAGTTTTGTAATCCTTAAGAGTTATTATGACATCATTACAACCAACTCAATTATTAAATACTGAAGAGCGTATTAACCAAGCCGTTGCATTATTAAAAGCCGGCGAATGCGTCGCTTTACCCACAGAAACCGTTTATGGCTTAGCCGCAGATGCGACTAACAGTGATGCCT